>DATAZS010000061.1:0-2895 GCA_036271915.1 Polyangia bacterium | reverse complement strand
CGCGTGACGTGGCTCGGGCACTCGACGACGCTCGTCGAGATCGACGGCGCGATCGTGCTGACCGATCCGATGTGGAGCGAGCGAGCGTCGCCGTCGAAGTGGATCGGGCCGAAGCGGTTTTCCCCGCCGCCGCTCGTGTTGAACGCGCTGCCGCACCTCGACGCCGTCGTCGTGTCACACGAGCACTACGATCACCTCGACGAGATGACGGTGCGCGCGCTCGCGGCGCGCGGCGTGCCGTTCCACGTGCCGCTCGGCATCGGCGCCCACCTCGCGGCGTGGGGCGTGCCCGCCGCGCAGATCGTCGAGCACGACTGGTGGCAGGACGCGACGCTGCCGGGCGGCGTGCGGCTCGTGTCGACGCCGTCGCGGCACTTCGACGGGCGCGGGCTGCCGTGGCGCACGGGCGCGCTGTGGACGTCGTGGTCGATCGTGGGGCCGCGCCACCGCGTGTTCTTCAGCGGCGACACGGGGCCGACGGAGTCGCTGCGCGAGGTCGCGCGGCGCGAGGGGCCGTTCGACGTCGCGCTCATCGAGATCGGTCAGTACAACAAGGCGTGGGGCGACATCCACCTCGGTCCCGAGGGCGCGCTCGACGCGTTCGCGCGCAGCGGCGCCAAGGTGCTGATCCCGATTCACTGGGGCACGTTCGTGCTCGCTTATCACGCCTGGTCGGAGCCGCCCGAGACGTTGGTCACGCTCGCGGCGAAGCGCGGCGCGACCGTGCTCACGCCGCTGCTGGGTGAGCCGATCGAGCCCGCGGCGACGCCGCTGCCCACGACGACGGCGTGGTGGCGCGCGTATCCGCCGATCGCGGACCGGTGCCCGTGACGAAGAAGATCGTGATCGAGCGCGCGTGTTTGCCGCTGCCGAAGGCCGACGACGTCGAGTGGTTGCGCCTGCGCGTCGGCCTTTGGCCCGAGCAGACGCGGCGCGAGCTCGATCGCGACCGCGCGATCTTCGCCGCGCGGTCCGATCGCAACGTCGTCTTCCTCGCGCGTCGTGCCGACGGGCGGTTGGGCGGTTTTCTCGAGGCGTCGCTGCGCGAGTACGCCGAGGGCTGCGCGACGTCGCCCGTGGGCTTCATCGAGGGCTGGTACGTCGACGCCGATCTGCGCCGCGCGGGCGTGGGGCGCGCGCTCGTGCGCGCCGCCGAGGCGTGGGCCAAAGCCCGAGGCTGCGTCGAGATGGGCTCCGACACCGAGGCCGTCAACGTGCGCAGCCAGCGCGCGCACGCCGCGCTCGGCTACGGCGCGACGCGCATGGTGTCGTTCTGGAAGCGCCTGGCCACGGGCCACCCGCGCGTCGTCGCGCGCGGACGCGTGACGTTCGTCAGGGCTCGCGCCTCCAAGCGGGCGTGAAGCCGTCGCCGTAGCGCGGCGGCTCGTCGGACAGGATGTAGTCGACGCGGCGGTTCTTGGGCTCGTCGACGTTGTCGGCCGTCTTCACGGCGGGCGCCGTCTCGCCGAAGCCTTCGTACGCGATCGGCATCTTCACGCCGCGCCGGCGGAACCACGCGGCGATCGACAGCGCGCGCGCGCGCGACAGCCTGACGTTGGAGGCCGCGCTGCCGACGGTGTCGGTGTGTCCCGCGATGAACAGCGTGATGCCCGGGTGCTGGCGGCCGTGCGCCGCGTCCTTGGCCAGCACCTCGTTCAGCTTCGTGAACGCCGCCTCGAGCTTGGGCACCTCGGCGTCCTCGATCGTGGATTGGTCGGTCTTGAAGTTGACGTCCTCGTGCGGGATCGAGACGAACCAGGGCGAGATCTGTACGCCGACCCACGAGCCCTGTGCGTCGGTGGCGCGCACGTCGATCGTCGCGATGGCCTCGTCGCTCGACGGCGACCACGTCACGACGAGCGCGTCGCCGGCCGCGTGGCCCGCGAAGTCGTGCTCTTCGTCGGCCAGCTTCGCGCCCGACTCGCCGACGACGGTGACGTGCACCTTGCCCGCGGGGTGCGACATCTTCACCTCGAGCCGGTGCTGCTTGAGATCGACCTTCGACTTCTCGACCTGCACGCGCAGCGGCGTGCCCGCGGCGCGCGCGGGGGGCGCGAGCGCGAGCATCGTCAAAGCGAACGAAAGCGAAGCGAGCAGCGATATCCGCATGTGACGCGCCTCCGAGAGAGCGGCGCCATCCTAACATTTTCACCATCGCGTGCCGCCCGTCACGAGGGACGCCGCGCGTGCGTGCTAACGTTTCGATGGTGAGGCTCACGTCGCTCAGAGGCTCGACGCTCGCGTTGTTCGTGGCCGTGACCGCGTGGGGCGTGGGCTGCGCGACGGCGCCCGAACCGCTCGTCGATCCGTACTTTGCGTCGGGGCAGTACACGCCCCACCGCATCGCCGTGTTGCCGCCCGACGTGTTCGTCGTGCTCGATCAGGTCGGCGACAACGATCCGGCGCAGTCGGCCGCGTTGGGCCAAGCCGTGTCGGCCGAGACGGTGCGCGCCGTCGAGCAGACGTTGCGTTCGCGCGGCTACGACGTCGATCTGTCGGCGCGTTGGGACGGCATCGTGGGGCGTGACGGCGGCGTGCTCGTGGGGCGCGACGAGCTCGGCTGGCTCGCCAACGGTGTTCTGCAGTTCGGCAACAGCCCCGCGGGCGCGGCGCGCGGCACGATGACGGGGCCGATGTACGTCGCGCCCGAGCTCGCGGCGAAGGTGGGTTGGGCCACGCAGTCGGATGCGCTCCTCTACGTCAACGTCAAGGGCGTGACGACGACCAGCGGCAAGCGCGCCGCCAGCATCCTCGCGGGTGTGTTCATCGTCGTGATCGTCGTCGCGATCGTGCTGCTGCTCGTCGCGAGCAGCAAGAGCGGCGGGTCGGGCCCCGGTTGGAACGGCGGCGGTCACGGTCAAGCCGTCGCGCGCGCGCCGTCGGGCGGTTGGCACG
>DATAZS010000060.1:0-3140 GCA_036271915.1 Polyangia bacterium | reverse complement strand
CTGGTCGGTGGCGTTGCCGTGATCAAGGTTGGTGCGGCGACCGAAACCGAAATGAAGGAGAAGAAGGCCCGCGTCGAGGACGCGATGCATGCCACCCGCGCTGCGGTTGAGGAAGGCATCGTTCCCGGAGGCGGCGTTCTGCAGCGCCGAGCGCACGACCTTCGTGGGGTCGATCACGCCCGCCTCGACGAGATCCTCGAACTCGTCCGTCGCGGCGTTGTACCCGAAGGAGCCTTTGCCCTCCTTGACGCGCTGGACGATGATCGAGCCCTCTTTGCCGGCGTTCGTCGCGATCTGGCGGCAGGGCTCCTCGCAGGCCCGACGCACGATCGCGTAACCGACGGCCTGCTCCTCGCTGAGCTTGTCGACGTTCTCGATCGAGCCGAGCGCGCGGATGAGCGCGACGCCGCCGCCGGGAACGATGCCCTCTTCGACGGCCGCGCGCGTGGCGTGGAGCGCGTCCTCGACGCGGGCCTTCTTCTCCTTCATCTCGGTCTCGGTGGCCGCGCCGACCTTGATGACGGCGACGCCGCCCACGAGCTTCGCAAGGCGCTCCTGGAGCTTCTCGCGATCGTAGTCGGACGTCGTGTCGTCGATCTGGGAGCGCAGCTGCTTGACGCGCGCCTCGATCTCCGGCTTCTTGCCGCCGCCGTCGACGATCGTCGAGTTGTCCTTGTCGATCGTGACGCGCTTCGCGCGGCCCAGCTCCTTGAGCGTGATGTTCTCGAGCTTGATGCCGAGATCCTCGGTGAAGGCCTGGCCGCCCGTGAGAACCGCGAGGTCCTTGAGGATGTCCTTGCGGCGATCACCGAACGCCGGCGGCTTGACGGCCGCGACGTTGAGCGTGCCACGCAGCTTGTTGACGACGAGCGTCGCGAGCGCCTCGCCCTCGACCTCGCCGATGATGAGCAGCGGCTTGCCGGCGCGCGCCACCTGCTCGAGGACGGGGAGCAGATCCTTCATGCTCGAGAGGTTCTTCTCGTGGATGAGAATGAACGGGTCGTCGAGCTTGACCTCCATGCGCTCCGTGTCGGTCACGAAGTACGGCGAGATGTAGCCGCGATCGAACTGCATGCCCTCGACGACGTCGAGCGTCGTCTCCATGGACTTCGCCTCTTCGATCGTGATGACGCCCTCTTTGCCGACCTTCTCCATGGCCTCGGCGATGATCTTGCCGATGAACTCGTCGCCGTTCGCGCTGATCGTGCCGACCTGCGCGACGTCCTTCTGACCCTTCGTGGGCTTCGAGATCTTCTTGAGCGCCTCGAAGATCTTCTCGACCGCCTTGTCGATGCCGCGCTTGAGCTCGATGGGGCTGTGGCCCGCGGCCACCATGCGCGCGCCCTCGCGGAAGATCGCCTGTGCGAGCACGGTCGCCGTCGTCGTGCCGTCGCCCGCGATGTCGGACGTCTTGGAGGCGACCTCCTTGACCATCTGCGCGCCGAGGTTCGCGAACTGGTCCTCGAGCTCGATCTCCTTGGCGACGGTGACGCCGTCCTTGGTCACCGTGGGAGCGCCCCACGACTTCTCGATGACGACGTTGCGGCCGCGCGGCCCGAGGGTCGCCTTGACCGTGTCGGCGAGGATGTTGACGCCCTCGAGGATCCGGGAGCGCCCGGCCTCGTCGAACAGAATCTCTTTGGCTGACATGTTGTTCTCCTGGTTACTTTTCGATGATGCCGAGGATGTCATCCTCGCGCAGGATGAGGTGGTCGACGCCGTCGACCTTGATCTCGTTGCCGCTGTACTTGCCGAAGAGGATGCGATCACCCTTCTTCACGGTGAGCGGGCGCAGCGCGCCCTTCTCGTCGACCTTGCCGTTGCCCACGGCGACGACCTCGGCCTCCGACGGCTTCTCCTTGGCCGAGTCCGGGATGATGATCCCGCCCTTGGTCTTCTCTTCCTCGGCGACGCGGCGAACGATGACGCGGTCGTAAAGCGGACGAACCTTCATTGGAAACCCTCCGAACCAGCGGTGTGTAGTCGTAGCGCGACGTTGCGCTTGGCAGTCATGTAGCGTGAGTGCCAGGCGGGACTTTAAACGCAAGTCCCCGACCGTCAAGGGGTTGGGCGCGCCTCGTAGCACCCGAAACCTCGCTCTGCCAAGGTGGATACAACTTATCTACATGTAATTATTGGATAATTTTTGGACGCTCCCGCAGCAACTCCGTAGACTGAAGGCATGGAGCTCCTGAGCAGCGTCGAAGGGTTCTTCCATGACGAGGTCGACCGGGCGTTCCGGGACAAGGGCCTGTCGCCCGGGACGATGGTCGAGCACTACGTCGTCCAGCTGCTCGCGGCGTACGCGGCGCAGGGCATCCCGGACGGCGCGCTCGCGCTCAAGCTCGCGGCGGCCATCGACGAGCCGCCGCGCGAGCGGCGCCGCAGCCTGCGCGAGATCGGCGACACGTCGCTTTATCTGTCGGGCTTCTGGTCGGAGAGCCTCGCCGACAAGCTCGTCGACGTCGACTACTACATCCAGCTCGGTGGCTCGGTCTACGGCGAGCTCGCGCGCGGCGGCGCGGGGTGGACGGCCGATCCGCTCGGCGACGTGTTCGGTGAGCTCGCCGCGAACTTCGTGCGCCTCGTCGAGGTGCTCGCGCTCGTGAGCCGACGGACGTCGCGGCCCACGACGAACGCCGACGTGCTGCGCCTTTATCAGCGCTGGCAGCGTACGAAGAGCGCGGACGCGGCGGCGCGGCTCGCGGCGCTCGGCGTCGTGCCGGGCGCCGTCAAGGGTGACGGGCGGATGCAGTGAGGCGCGCGCGCGCCCGGCGCGCGTCGATCTTGTCGCGCCTCCAGCTCGGGCTCGAGGCGCTGTACCGCGTGCGCACCGATCTCTCGGTCGACGCGTTCGTCATCGACGAATCGCAGCGGCGCGAGGCCGGCGTCGCGCGCGCGCCGCGCGAGCAGCTCCTCGTGCGCGAAGAGGACGGCGAGCTCTGCCTCGCGTTGTTCGTCGACGGCGCCGCGCTCGCCAACCTCGAGCGCCACGATCCGAACCTCGGGCTCGACGACGCGAACTTCACGGACTTCTGCCTCGCGCTAGGGGGTGTCCCTAGTTCGTGAGTTCCGAAACGTAGATCATTTCGATCACTTGGCAGATCGCCGCACGTGGAAGTTGTGCAGCGATCGTCGGT
>DATAZS010000059.1:0-7836 GCA_036271915.1 Polyangia bacterium | reverse complement strand
GTGCCGGCCGCGCTGAGGGCGAGGATGGCGGCCAAGCCGAGGCCCGATCGCCGCAAACGAAGATGCCTCGACGCCATCAGAGGCCCAGACAGCCGCCCGGACTGTCGAACGTGTCGTCCGTAATGAAGACGACTGCCTGGTCGCCGCCGGCACCGTGCTGTGCTCCATGGCCGTGGGCCGGCTCCTGGACGAACGCGACGACGGCGCCGAGCGTCACCGTCGGCTCGTCGAGGAGGCGGCCCGGGATGCGGGCCTGGCCGCCCCACTGAATCCCGCCGGACTCGGATGCCGTGAAGCGCCACGCGTCGACGGCGGTGCCATCCCGCCTCGAGGCAAGGAGGATATAGCTGCCGTCCTGGCGCGCCGTCAGCGCCGCGCGGTCGTACGCGTTCGTGCGGTGCGTCGTCCAGAGAACCTGCGTCCGGTGCGACGCGAACGGCAGGAGCACGAGGCGCGCCTCCGCGTGGGGATCGCTCGCGTCTGCCTGGTCGAGCACCAGCATCTCTCGCTGCGTCGCGTCGTACGCGACAGCCAGCACGTCGCCCACGCTCGGAGCGGAGAAATTCTCGTAGAGCCACGTCGTGTCGTCGATTCGGTACCGCCAGACGTCGCCGGTCGGCGCCGCGCTGTCGCGCCGCCCACCCACCAAGAAGACGCTGCGCTCCGTCATCGAGAAGATGCCTCGAGCGCCCGTGCGATCGACCGGTGCCCCGTTCGGCCCGTCGTTGAGGTTCGAGACGGGCAGAGCGGCGGCGTCCGGTACCCCTCCGATGCGGATCAAGAGCTCCCCGAACGTTCCGCTGTCATATTCACCGACTCGCGGAGCGCTCGAACGCGTCCACGCTGCTGGCATCGCGACAAACGGCGTGTCATCGGCCAGCGCGCGCGCCTGTGCACCCGTCTCTACCGGGGACAGGAAGGAGGTGTCGCCCGCCGCGATCGCGGCCTGGAGCTCATCGCTCAGGAACGGCGTCGCGTCCTCCGCCGCCGTCGCGACGTCTCCCGTCAGCGCTGGGCCGTCGGGTCCTTGGACGACCCGCGTCGGAGATTTGTGCGTCAGCAGCACCGAGCCCTCCGGATCGGGCAGGACGCGGGGGACGTCCGGTCGCAGCGTGAGGCCGCAGCCGACGGTCCCGCAGGCGGCGACGACGGGTGGCGTCGTCACGTGCGGGAGGCTGCCGCCGAGCGGGGTGACGAGATACCCATAGCTCGACCGGAGGAGCTGCCCGGCGTCACGCGTCGACGCGTTCGTGGTCGTCGCGAGCGCGCGGCTCCAGAAGACGCCGATCGTCCCGGGGCCGAGAGGCGTCGCGCGGCTCACCACATGGCCGAGGTCGACGTCCTTCTGCCAGCGCCAATAGAGGGTCTCCTCGTTGCCGACGCGCCACGTCTCGAGCGCGTCGTCGTCGTGGCCGACGCCGGCGTGAGGGGTGAAGTCGTCGTGGTGGAGCTTCGTGCTGAACGACCGCATGAACGCAGTCGCGGCGTACACGTCGGCCCCTGCCGTGCCCGGGTGACCTCGATCCGTTGCCACCGTGACGACGTTCCAACCGGGCGTGGCGGCGGTCTGGAGCAAGACCACAGGGCACATATTCTTCAGGCAGTCCGTGCGATCAAGCGTGTTGCCAAGGGCGTCGACGCAGTCGCAGTGCTTGAAGCCGACGGGCGCCGTGAAGGTCCTGTCCGGTGCGCCCGAAAGCTGGCTCGAGCCATCGGGCGAGCCGATGCCGGCGCTGGCGGCGAACTCCACCGTGTCGCCGCCGACCGTCGTCGTCGGGACGTTCGGTCGCGCGACGTAGACGGGCACGGCGTCACACACGTCGCCCTCGGCGGCGACCAAGGCGAGCGCCTCGGCCTCCGCGTTCGAATTGGAGAAAATGCTGAGCTGCCCGTCGAACTTGTTGTTGGGGCAAGCGTCGCACTGATCGCCGATGCCGTCGCAGTCTGCATCGTCGAGCTGGATCGCGCAGTGGGGGTGCGCTCCGAGCTGGTTGGCGCAGAAGTCGCGGTGCCCGCAGCGATTCGGACAGTCGGCGTCCGTCGCGCACGCCTTGAACGGGTTCGGGTGAACCACGTCCTTGCAGTCGTCACACGCGTCCCCGACCCCGTCGCCGTCCGTGTCCACCTGCGGAGCGTTCGGCACGGTGGGGCAGTTGTCGCAGGAGTCGGGCACCCGATCGCCGTCGAAGTCGGGCGGCAGCTGGCCGCGCGTGAAGACGTCGGGCGTCAGCGGGCACCTGTCGCACGCGTCGCCATAGCCGTCGCCGTCGGTGTCCTTTTGGTCGGGGTTGTAGCAGTCGTCCGGGTTGAGGCAGAGCTCAGGCGGACAATTGTCCACGCTGTCTTCCACCCCGTCGTGGTCGAGGTCGACAGAGATTGCCTGACGAATCACGGCGGCGTTCGTCGTAGCCGTGCTCCCTGAGATGATCAGTCGATCGCCGGTGACCGTCCAGTCTTGTGAGAAGAACGTGTGACCCCGAACCGCGCCGATGAGCGTCGGAAGACCCATCGGGTTGAGGTTGAGGTCTACGGGTTGGACGAACAGTCCACCTCCCGAGTCCCCGCCGCCGTGAACCGCCTGCAATTCGGGGTCTTTGTTCCCAAAGAGATAGAAGCCGTTGCCATCGGGCGCGAAGAACGTCGGGTTCCAATCCACCTCGTAGACGAAGCCACCACGCCGATGGCCATCGTGGGGATCCCCGAACCCGGCCTGCGCGAAGATGACCGCCGGCGCCCCTTGCGCCGCTGCATCTTGTGAGGCGAATTCGAAGATAGCGGGCCCGAGGTAGACGTTTGGGAAATGGTCGATGGTTCCAATGGGAAGGGGGGTAGCCAGTTCCATCGCCGCGAGGTCCGATGGCATGGCGTTGTCGGTGTCGCCGTCATTCGGACAGATATCGAACGGCGCCGCGTGTCCGAAGACCTGGCGGATGAATGAACTCGGCGCGGAGGCCTGCGGCAATTGGAAGTATGACTTGTTCGTGGTTGGATCTCCACCAGCCAGAACCGCGTCGCAGAAGCAATGGCGCGCGAGAACGACGGTGACCGGATCGATGGCAGTAGCGGAGCAGTCCGAGCCGTCCCCGCCTTCTACGGTGTGCCAGATTCGGACGAGGCCGACGGCGGCGTTGTAGCCAGTCGTCGCGTTGTCCGTGACCTGCACGACGCCGTACATCGCGGACTGTCCTTCGCCCACGTCTTCGTCGTTGGAGGACACCCCCGAGCACGCAAAGAGCGCCGGCACTACCAGCAAGGCGAGCGAACGTGCGTGCGTGCGTGCGTGCGTGCGTGCGTCCGTGCGCATGGAGTTCCTTTGGGGGAGGTACAACCTCAAGCGGGGATCTCGATGAGACACGATCACCGCGCCGACGTCGACCGTCGCGCCGTCGACGCGGGGCAGAAAGGTGCGTGCCCCACCGCGTATGTATGCGACAGACGTACGGCAGCCTACGAGAGCGCCGCGGCGGTATCGCCCGGTGGCGACGTCGCGTCTACTCGACGAGCTTGCGGTAACGGATCCGGTGGGGCTCCGCCGCGTCGGCGCCCTTCCGGCGCTTCAGGTCGGCCTCGTAGTCCTGGTAGTTGCCCTGGAACCAGACGACCTTGCTGTCGCCCTCGAAGGCGAGGATGTGCGTCGCGATGCGGTCGAGGAACCAGCGATCGTGGGTGATGACGACGGCGCAGCCGGCGAAGTCGAGCAGGGCGTCCTCGAGCGAGCGGAGCGTCTCGACGTCGAGATCGTTGGTCGGCTCGTCGAGCAGGAGCACGTTGCCGCCCTTCTTGATCATCTTCGCGAGGTGCACGCGGTTGCGCTCGCCGCCGGAGAGGTCGCCGACCTTCTTCTGTTGATCGGAGCCGCCGAAGTTGAACCACGAGACGTACGCGCGGCTCGCGATCTCCTTCTTGCCGATCGGGATCTTGTCGGCGCCGCCCGAGATCTCTTGCCAGACGCTGTTCTTCGCCTCGAGCGCGTCGCGCGATTGATCGATGTACGCGAGCTCGACCGCGTCGCCGAGGCGCAGCGAGCCGGCGTCGGGCTTGTCGCTGCCGACGATCATGCGGAAGAGCGTGGTCTTGCCGGCGCCGTTCGGGCCGATGACGCCGACGATGCCGCCGCGCGGGAGCGAGAAGTTCAGGTCGTCGATGAGCAGCTTGTCGCCGAACGCCTTCTTGAGGTGCTCGGCCTCGACGACGAGCTGGCCGAGGCGCTCGCCGGGCGGGATGCGGATCTCGGTCGGGTCGACCTGCTTGTTCTTCTCCTCGGCGAGCAGCGTCTCGTACGCGTCGAGGCGCGCCTTGCTCTTTGCCTGGCGCGCGCGCGGCGACATGCGCACCCACTCGAGCTCGCGCGCGAGCGTGCGCTGGCGCGAGCTCTCCTGCTTCTGCTCGAGCTCGAGGCGCTTCTTCTTCTGCTCGAGCCAGCCGGTGTAGTTGCCCTCGTACGGGTGGCCCGCGCCGCGATCGAGCTCGAGGATCCACCCCGCGACGTTGTCGAGGAAGTAGCGATCGTGCGTCACGGCGACGACGGTGCCGGGGTAGTCGTGCAAGAAGCGCTCGAGCCACGCGACGCTCTCGGCGTCGAGGTGGTTGGTCGGCTCGTCGAGGAGCAGCATGTCGGGCTTCTCGAGGAGCAATCGACAGAGCGCGACGCGGCGACGTTCGCCGCCGGAGAGCTTGTCGACGAGCGCGTCGCCGGGCGGCAGCCGGAGCGCGTCCATCGCGCGCTCGACGACGCGGTCGATCTCCCACGCGCCGGCCGCCTCGATCTTGTCCTGGAGCTCGGCGTACTCCTCGAGGAGCTTGTCCATGTCGGGCGGGTCTTCGCCGAGCTTCTGCCCGATCTCCTCGAACCGCGTGACGAGCGCGCGCACGTGCGCGACGGCGCCGGCGACGTTGTGCTGCACGGTGGTGCCGGGCTCGAGGCGCGGCTCCTGGGGCAGGTAGCCGATGCGCACGCCGTCGGCGGCCTTCGCCTCGCCGAGGTAGTCCTTGTCGACGCCGGCCATGATGCGCAGCAGCGTCGACTTGCCCGCGCCGTTCGCGCCAAGGACGCCGATCTTGGCGCCCGGGTAGAACGAGAGCCACAGGCCCTTGAGCACCTCCTTGTTCGGAGGGTGGACCTTGCGGACGTCCTGCATGGTGAAGATGAACTGAGGGGGCATGTGCGCGCGTCGCTCCTGCGGTGCCGAGCCGGGGGTCTCGGGCCGGCCTCGTATGCGAGAAGCACCGCGTTCCGTCAAGCGATGGCGCGCGCAGGAGGCGCCGGAGGCCCGGCCACGGCTGCGGCGCGTCCGCGCGAATCGCCTCGCGTCGGTGACCGAGCTCGACCAGCCTCCGTGGCCCATGCCGCTCCGCTTCTTGACCCACGGCGTGGTCGCCGTGGCCTCGTGCGCCGGCTTCAACCGCGTCACGGACTGCTCGAGCGTCGGCCAGTAGCGCGTCCGCGGTCGATCGCCTCGACGTCCTGGTCTGTCGCCGACGGGCGCTCGGTGCTAGACAGCCGCGCATGGCGGGGAGTGTCTCGTTTGGTCAGGCGCCGGCGCGCTCGTTCGCGCTGCGCGCCATCGGCGTGGTGGTGGTCGTCATCGTCGCGATCGTCGCGCTGTCGTCGTGCGCGACGCGCGTCGACGCGGGGCACGTCGGCATCCGCGTCAAGCTCGCGGGGAGCTCGCGCGGCGTCGACGACATCCCCGTCGTGACGGGCTGGGTGTTCATCAACCCGCTCTCCGAGCAGCTCGTGATGTTCCCGATCAGCGTGCAGAACGTCGTGTGGACCAAGGATCCGCACGAGGGCAACGCGCACGACGAGTCGATCACGTTCTCGTCGCAGGAGGGCGTGAACATCAACGCCGACATCGGGCTCTCGTTCCACATCGAGCCGTCGCTCGCGCCGCACCTCTACCTGCGCTTCCGCAAGGCGAACCTCATCGAGCTCTCGAACGGCTACGTGCGCAACGCGGTGCGCGAGAGCTTCAACATCGTCGCCTCGGGCATGCCGGTGCAGAACATCTACGGCGCCGACAAAGCCAAGCTCGTGCAGGAGGTGACCAAGCGCATGACCGATCTGCTCGCGAAGGACGGCTTCGTCATCGATCAGCTGACGATCAACGGCGCGCTCCGCCTGCCCGACAACGTCGCCGCCGCGATCAACCGCGCGATGGAGCAGACGCAGCAGGCCATCCAGGCCGAGAACCGCGTGCGCCAGGTGCGGGCCGAGGCCGAGCAGGCGATCACGCAGGCCGAGGGCCAGGCGACGGCAGCCCGCGCGCGCGCCCGCGGCGAGGCCGACGCGCGCCTCATCACGTCGCGCGCCGAGGCGAAGGCGAACCTCATCCTGCGCGCGTCGACGAGCGCGTCCGTCCTCCAGTACCGCGCCCTCGAGAAGTGGAACGGCCACCTGCCCGTGATGAACGGCGGCGGCGCGCTTCCGATGCTCACGTTCGACGCCGGCAAGGTCGCGAAGGCGAGCGCCGACGAGGACAAGCTCCTCCATGATCTGCTCGGCGAAGACGACTCGGATCTCCGCAAGGGCGACGCGAAGGACGAATCGAAGGACTCCAAGGACTCGAAGGACTCGAAGGAGGTCGCCGCGCCCGACGCGCCGGCGGCCCCGGACGCGGCCAAGAAGTAGCGGTCGCTAGGCCGTCGTCGGCGTAAGCTGCGCGCGCCGTGCGTCGTGCCGCGATCGCAGCCAGCCTCTCCGCGCTCGTCACGTCGGTCGGCGCTCCGGGGACCGCCGCCGACGTCGCGCTGCGCGTGGCGCCGGTCGCCGCCGCGGCCGAGCGCGCCGCGGCCGAAGACGGGCTCGCGACGGCTCCGATCGTCGCGCCGTGGGCGAGCGCGCTCGGGCCGCTGCGCTTCGTCAACGTGCACGGCGGCGAGGCGATCTCCGTCTCGCTCTACGGCGACGACGGCGCGCTCGATCCCGCGGCCGTCGCGTCGCTCAGCGCGCTGCTCCGCGGCGACGAGGCCGATCCGGAGCAGCGCGCGCCTGCGCCGCGGCTCCTCCAGCTCGTCGTGAAGGCGGCGGATCATTTTCACGCGCGCGAGGTGATCGTCGTCTCGCAGTGGCGCCCCGACACGAAGGCGCGCGCCCTCGCCGCGCGTGAGGCGCTCCGCGCGCGCATCGCGAACGGAGGGCGGGAGCCGCTCTGGAACCCGCCGCCCGCGCCGCCGCGTCAGGGCAGCCGCCACGCCAGCGGCGAGGCGATGGACTTCTTCCTGAGCGGCGTCGCGTCGCGCGACGTGGCCGCGTACCTGCGCACGCTCGCGAAGGTCGGCGTCGGCACGTACACCCACCCGCGCACGGGCTTCGTGCACCTCGACGTCCGCGCCGAGAGCTTCCACTGGGTCGACGCGTCACCGCCCGGGCGCTCGTGGCGCGAGGCGGGCATCACCGACCACGGCGCCGCCGCCCGCGACCTCGCGTACGACCCCCGCGCCGATCTCCCCGACTCCGCGCGCTGACAAACCGGAGCGGCCGACTCGAACTCGTGCACCGCAGCTGAGATCTCGACCCGGTCACGTGACCCTGACCCCCACGCGGTGCGTCAGCGGCCGCCGAGCAGGTAATAGAGCTTCGTCGCGAGCGCGCCGTCGAGGTTGCACACGACGCCGTACTCGACCATCGCCTCGTTCCGGCGCCCCTGAGCGGCGTAGCAGGCGGCGAGCTGGTAGCGCGTCTCGGCGTCGCTCGGGTCGATCGCGGCGGCGCCCTGGAGCCACTGGATCGCCTCGGCCGAGCTGCCCTTCGCGTGCATCATCACGCCGATCGCGCGCAGCACGGGGACGCTCCGCGCGTCGACTCGGTACGCCTCCTGGAGGGCGCGCTGCGCC
>DATAZS010000058.1:0-4066 GCA_036271915.1 Polyangia bacterium | reverse complement strand
ACCGCATCGAGGCGCTCGGCGAGGTCGAGGAGACCGCCGATCTGCTGTCCTACTACAACCAGCAGATGCGCGACTCGGGCGGCTACGTGAAGGAGATGGACAAGCTCGTCCCCACTGATCGCAACACGAGCGTGCTGCGCCCCTATGGCGTGTGGGCCGTCGTCGCGCCGTGGAACTTTCCCTTCGCGCTGCTTGGCGCGCCCGTCGCGGCGGCGCTCGTCACGGGCAACACCGTCGTGTGCAAGCCCTCGTCGGACACGCCGGTCACGGGGTTGAAGTTCGTCGAGATCCTCGAAGAGGCCGGCCTGCCGCGCGGCACGGTGAGCTGCGTGCCGGGCAGCGGCCGCGTCGTGGGCGAGGGCCTCACGATGCACCCCGACGTGGACGGCCTCACGTTCACGGGCTCGTACGACGTCGGCTTCAAGCAGCTCTACCAGCGCTTCGCGACGAAGTACCCGAAGCCTTGCGTCGTCGAGATGGGCGGCAAGAACCCGGCGATCGTCATGGACAGCGCCGACCTCGACAAGGCCGCGCAGGGCGTCTACCGCTCGGCGTTCGGCATGAACGGGCACAAGTGCTCGGCGTGCGCGCGCGTCTACGTGCACCGCGCCGTCGCTGACGCGTTCCTCGACAGGCTCGTCAAGCTGACCGAGGCGACGAAGATCGGGAACCCGCTCGACAAGGGCATCTTCGCCGGGCCCGTCGCGACGAAGGCCGGCTACGAGGACTACCAGCGCTTCGCGGCGATGGCGGCGGCCGCCGGCCCCGGCGTCGTGCGCACGGGCGGTCAGGTCATCAAGGACGGCGCGCTCGCGCACGGCTACTTCGTGAAGCCCACCGTGCTCGCGGGGCTGCCGCGCGACCACGCGCTCGTGCGCGAGGAGCTGTTCGTGCCCATGGTCTCCGTCACGACGGTCGACGGCCTCGACGACGCGCTCGAGCAGGCGAACGACACGACCTTCGGCCTCACGGCGGGGTTGTTCTCGCGCAAGCAGCCTGACATCGACGCGTTCCTCGAGCGCATCCAGGCGGGCGTGGTCTACGTCAACCGCGCCGCGGGCGCGACGACGGGCGCCTGGCCCGGCGTGCAGCCGTTCGGCGGCTGGAAGGGCTCGGGCTCGACGGGCAAGAACATCGGCGGCGTCTACACGCTCCAGTGTTACCTGCGCGAGCAAAGTCGAACCATTTGCGAGTAGGGGCCGCGCGGGCCACGATAAAGGAAGAGCCTCAAGCATCGGGCGCAACCCCCCGATTCGACGAGGGAGGTGACCCCATGACCCCCCAAGGTGCCTCGGCAGCCGCGGCGAAGTTGGCGCTGCAAGCGCTCGCCGCGCAGCCCATCACGATCGCGACCGAACCGCCCGGGCCTCGCGCGCGCGAAATGATCGCGCGCGCCCTGCCCCACATGTCTCCGTCGCTCATCCACTGCTATCCGCTCATGGTGCGGCGCGCGTCGGGGTGCATGGTCGAGGACGTCGACGGCAACGTGTTCCTCGACGCCGAGGCGGGCGTCGCGACGGCGTCGACGGGCCACTGCCACCCCGCGATCGCGGCCGCGATCGCCGAGCAGGCCGAGGTGCTCATCCACATCTGCGGCACCGACTTCCACTACCCGGGCTACGGCGCCATCTGCGAAAAGCTCGCGCAGCTCGCGCGCGGCATCGGTCCCAATCAACATCAGTGGCAGACGTTCCTCACGAACTCGGGCACCGAGGCGGTCGAGGCGGCGCTCAAGCTCGCGCGCAACCACACGCACCGGCCGAACCTCATCGCCTTCCGAGGCGGCTTTCACGGGCGCACGCTCGGGTCGCTGTCGCTCACGGCCAGCAAGTCGAAGTACCGCAAGGGCTTCGGTCCGCTGCTGCCGAACGTCTATCACGCCGAATACGGCAGCGCCGACAGCGTCGAGGAGCTGTTCGCGACGGTGACGGCGCCCGAGGACGTCGCCGCGATCGTCGTCGAGCCCGTGCTGGGCGAAGGCGGCTACATCGTGCCGCCGCCGGACTTTCTGCCGCGCCTGCGCGCGCTCTGCGATCGCCACGGCATCCTGCTCGTGTTCGACGAGGTGCAGACGGGCATGGGGCGCACGGGCAAGATGTTCGCCGCCGAGCACTCGGGCGTCGTGCCCGACATCCTGCTCGTCGCGAAGGGGATCGCGTCGGGCATGCCTCTCGGCGCCATGATGGCGCCGCGCGAGAAGATGACGTGGCCGCCCGGCAGCCATGGCTCGACGATCGCGGGCAACCCCGTGTCGATCGCGGCGGGCATGGCGACGATCAAACTGCTCGAGGGCGGCCTCTGCGCGAATTCGGCGCGCGTGGGCGACGCGCTGCAGACGATGTTGAGGACGACGCTCGCGGGCAACGCCAACGTCACCGACGTGCGCGGCGTGGGCCTCATGATCGGCGTCGAGCTCGCGACGCCCCAGCTGGCCGACGCCGTCGCGAACCTGTGCTTCCGACGCGGCCTGCTCGTGCTCGAGTGCGGGAAGAAGGCGATCCGGATGTCGCCTCCCCTCATCATTACCGAAGAACAGGCCCGCGTTACCGCGGATGTTTTCGCGGGCGCCTGCCGCGATGTCGAAGTCCGGCCGTGAGCACGCCCGTCGACCTGGTCGCGCGGCAGAAGGCGCGCGTCTTCTATACATGGAGCGCGCAAAACAGCGCCGTGCCGCTCGAGATCGTCGATGGCCAGGGCGCGCGCTTCACGACGGCGGACGGCGCGCGCTGGTGGGATCTCGGCAGCATGACGTGGAACGCGAGCCTCGGGCACGGGCACCCTCGCATGCGCGAGGCGCTCGCGGCCGCGGCGTCGCAGGGCCTCTTGTCGTACCCGACGTCGGTGTTCCCCGCGAAGGCGCGCGCGGGCGAGCTGCTGGCCGAGGTCACGCCCGACGGCCTCACGAAGAGCTTCCTTTGTCTCTCGGGCGCCGAGGCCAACGAGAACGCCGTCAAGATGGCGCGCCTCGTGACGGGCCGGAAGAAGATCGTGGCGCGCACGCGCAGCTACCACGGCGCGACGCTCGCCATGCTCTCTCTGTCGGGTGATCCGCGGCGCGAGGCCTTCGAGCCGGGGTTGCCCGGCGTCGTCCGCTTCGGGGATCCGTACTGCTTCCGCTGCCCGTTCGGCAAGAAGCCCGATTCGTGCGCGCACGAGTGCGCCGAGGACTTGGAGACGACGCTGCTGCGTGAGGGCCCCGAGACGGTCGCCGCCGTGATCGCCGAGGGCATCGTGGGCGCGAACGGCGTGTTCGTACCGCCGCCCGGCTACTGGAAGAAGCTGCGCGCGCTATGTGACAAGCACGGCGTGCTGCTGATCGCCGACGAGGTGCTGTCGGGCTTCGGGCGCACGGGGCGCTGGTTCGCCGTCGACCACGACGGCGTCACGCCCGACCTGATGACGATGGCGAAGGCGATCACGGGCGGCTACGCGCCGGGCGGCGCCGTCATCGTCAGCGATCGCATCGCGCATCACTTCGACGACGCCGTGCTGTCGTGCGGCCTCACGAGCTACGCGCACCCGCTCGTGTGCGCCGCGATCGTGGCCGCCATCGAGACCTACCGCGACGACGGGCTCGTCGAGCGCGCCGCGACGCTGGGGCAGCGTCTGAAATCGCGGCTCACGGCGCTCGCGCTCAGGCACCCGCACATCGCCGACGTGCGCGGTCTCGGCCTGCTGTGGGCCTTCGAGCTGTGCGCGCCCGGGACGAAAGATGCGCTGCCCGCGCCCGCGCTCGCGAAGGTCGCGGCGACGCTGCGCAAGCACCACCTGCACATGCACAAGCGCGAGAACCTCCTCTACTTCGCGCCGCCGCTCGTCATCAGCGAGGTCGAGCTCGAGGAGGCCGTCGGCGCGCTCGGCCGCGCGCTCGACGAAGGTTTGGCGTGAGCGGCAAGGTCTACGCGTCCGTCGACGCCGCGCTCGATCTCCTGCGCGACGGGCTGCGCATCATGTCGGGCGGCTTCGGCCTGTCGGGCAACGCCGAGGCGTGCATCGACGCCATCGCGCGCCGGGGTGTCAAGGACCTCACGATCATCAGCAACAACTGCGGCAACCAGGGGCAAGG
>DATAZS010000057.1:0-3418 GCA_036271915.1 Polyangia bacterium | reverse complement strand
TGGCCTCGATCGTCGACACACAGTGGTCGTGGGGCTCGCGACGAATGCGATATCGGCTCGGCTGCGCGGGCGCGAGGCTGATGCGCGGCAACGTCGCGAGCCGCGGATTCCGCCGCAGCAACTTCTTCGCCTGCCACCACGTCCCGTCCAGCACGACGAGCGTGACCGGCCCCGCGGGGCGCTCCCGCGCGAGGTCGACGGCGTCAGGCCCCGGGAACAACAGATAAGGAGGCGGCCCGCCGTCGCGCCCCGTGAGCGCGTCGGTCACGACGGGGTCGGCCTCGAAGTCGACCGCGCGCCGCAGGATCGAGTCGGGCAAGCTCAACCGCGCGAGGCGCGCCGTGTTGATGGGCACGTGCCGCTCGCGCGGGTGCTGCAGGATCATGACGCGCGTGCGCGTCTTCATCGGCGTGACGTGGGCGCAGACGCAGACCGCCGGCGGACGCTGGCAGCCGGCGCACATCGCGCGCTTGGGTGACGGGGGCACGCCCCAACCTAGCAGCGTGCCCGGCGCGCCCGCTAGCCCGTGCATTGCGGACGAGCCGAACGCACCGATAGTTATGCCGAAATTGGCCTAGGGTACGACTTGGTCGGGGCCGGAACCGATGGGGGGATGTCGTTTTTTGAAGTTTGTGTGAGTCTTTTTCCTCTCCGGGAGGAACTTAACAGCAACGCCGCGTCCATCCCGGGGCCGGCCCAGTGCCCACAGGAGGTTTCCATGCACCGCGACCGCATCACTGTTCTTCTTCTTTCGGCGACGCTGTCCGTCGGCGCCCTCGCCGTTTCGGGCGCCGGCTGCACGAGCTCCGAGCCCGTCAACCCGAACAACGTCGGCTCGGCTGGCGCGACGCAGTCCGGTTCGGCTGGCGCCACGCAGTCCGGCTCCGCTGGCGCGACGCAGTCCGGTTCGGCCGGCGCGAGCGGTTCGGCCGGCGCGAGCGGTTCAGCCGGCGCGAGCGGTTCGGCCGGCGCCAACGGCACGGCTGGCGCGAACGGCGGCACGGCCGGCGCGAACGGCACGGCTGGCGCGACGGGCGCGGGCGGCGCGACGCTCAGCTTCGCGACCGACATCTATCCGATCATCACGGCCAACTGCCACGACTGCCACACCAAGACGCCCGTCGACGGAACTCTCGATATGACGAGCGAAACCACCGCCTACACGAGCCTCCTGGGCTCGGCTAACCCGGTGACGGGTGGCGCAGCTAAGACCGACCTGAGCTGCAAGATGCTCGACGCGAAGAAGCTGCGGGTCGAGCCGGGGGTGCCGGCCGCTAGCTACCTCTACATCAAGGTCTCGAATACGGACACGGTCCTCATGGCCGCGGGAGAGAACTGCGGCCCTGCTATGCCGAAAGCGGGTTCGAACCTGACGCTTACGACCGCTCAGGTTCAGATGTTCCACGACTGGATCATGCAGGGCGCGAAGCCGTAGTCCGAACAGATCTCGCTTCACTCGAACGGCCGCGTCTCACGACGCGGCCGTTTTCATTTGGGGCGTCGCGCCTTCAGCGCGCGCTGCGGTCGAGCGCCGCCATCACGTCGGCGATGAGCTCGTCGGTGTCCTCGAGGCCGACGGCGTAGCGCACGAGATCGTCGGTGATGCCGACGGCCTCGCGCTGCTCGGTCGACAGCTCGAAGTAGCTCATGAGCGCGGGCTGCTCGATGAGGGACTCGACGCCGCCCAGGCTGGGCGCGATGCGCGGGATGCGGCACGCGTCGACGAAGCGCGACACCTCGTCGAGGTTGCCCTTGACGGCGAAGGTCACGATGCCGCCGAAGCCCGTCATGAGCTCGCGCGCGACGGCGTGGTGCGGGTGCGACGGCAGGCCCGGGTAGAACACGCGGCGCACGCGCGGATGCGCCTCGAGCGCCTTCGCGAGCGCGAGCGCGCTTTTGTTCTGCTGCACGACGCGCACGGCGAGCGTCTTCATGCCGCGCAGCACGAGGTACGCCGCGTGCGGATCGAGGATCGCGCCCGTGACGTCGCGCAACTCGCGCAGGAGCGACACCAATCCGGCCGACCCCGCGACGAAACCCGCGAGGACGTCGTTGTGCCCCGACAGGTACTTCGTGCCGCTGTGGACGACGAGATCGATGCCGTGCTCGGCCGGCCGCAGGTTGATGGGCGTCGCGAAGGTCGCGTCGATGAGCGTCTTGACGTTGTGCTCGCCGCAGATCTTCGCGAGGCGGCGGATGTCGACGACGCTCTGGTACGGGTTCGTGGGCGCCTCGCTGACGACGAGGCGCGTTTCGGGGCGCAGCGCCTTCGCCATGGCGTCGAGATCGCCGGGGGGCACGAGCGTCGACGTCACGCCGAAGCGCTCGAGCACCTTCGACACGAACTGGCGCGTGCGCCGGTAGCAGTCGTTGAAGAGCACGACGTGCGACCCCGCCTTCGTGAACGCGAGGATGGCCGTCGTCATGGCCGCCATGCCGCTGCCGAAGGCGGCCGAATCCTCCGTGCCTTCGAGCGCCGCGAGCTTCTGCTCGGCCGCGCGCACCGTCGGGTTGCCGTAGCGCCCGTACTCCTCGCGCGCGACCTTGCCCTCCATGTAGTCGGTGAGCGCGCGCGTGTCGCGGAACGAGTACGTCGCCGTCTGCACGATCGGCTCCGTGAGCGCGTGCTGGGCGCGCGTGCGGTCTTCGCCGCCGTGGACGGAGAGGGTCGCGGGGGTCTTGCCGGGGGGCTGCTTGTTGTTGGCGTCGCTCATCGTCTAGTCGTGTGGTCGTGTTGGGCCGCCCGTCGTCAGGGCGCGCGGCGGCGGAGGTAGTTGAGCACATCGATGCGCGTGATGAGACCCAAAAAGCGACCATCTTCGACGACGAGCGCCACCATCCCCTTCTCGAAGATGGGCAGCAAGTCGGCGACGGGCGTCGTCGGCGCGACCGTCTCGAGGCGGCTCGTCATGAAGTCGCGCACGGGCCGGCGGAAGGCCGCCGCGTCCTGGCTCACGGCGAGCAGCAGATCGGACTCGTCGAGGATGCCCGCGATGTGACGCCCCACAGGCAGCGCCGCGTCGATGACGGGCAGCTGCGAGACGTCGTACAGCTTCATGCGCGCGTACGCGATCGTGAGCGTGTCGTCGGGCTTGATGGCGACAATGGCGCCGTCGGCCGAGCGCGAGATGAGGTCGCGCAGATCGCCGCTGCCGGGCGTGTGCAGCAGGCCTTGGTCGCGCATCCAGTAGTCGTTGAACATCTTCGACAGGTACTTGTTGCCGCTGTCGCAGACGAACGTGACGACGCGCTTCGGTTCGGTCTGCGCGCGGCAGTAGCGCAGCGCCGCCGCGACGAGCGTGCCCGACGACGAGCCCGCGAGGATCCCCTCCCCGCGCAGCAGCGCGCGCGCCGTCGTGAGGCTTTCCTCGTCCGTGATCGTGAACGCCTGCTGCACGCGCGCGAGGTCGGCGATCGA
>DATAZS010000056.1:0-5484 GCA_036271915.1 Polyangia bacterium | reverse complement strand
GTGTGCGAGAAGATGATGACGTCGCCCGCGGGCACGTACGCGAAGGCGCCGAAGCGCATGAGCGCGTTCATCTCGAGGAGCTGCAGCGCGAGCGGCACCTCCATCGTGACGCCTTTGACGAGCTGGGCCACGCAACGCACGACGGCGCGGTCGGCGTTCCACGGCAGGATGTTGATCATGACGATCGACGAGCCCTGCTTGACGACGAACAGGCCCTCATCGATCTTTTTGAACGCCGGGCTCTTGCCGAGCGTCTTCTCGATCATCTGGCAGCTGGTCTTCGCGGCGGCGTTCATGCCCAAATCGGTAGCATGATTGGGCTAGACTGACCACCGTCATGCGCGAGTGCAGGCACTGTACGCACCAGAACGCCGACCACTTGGCGTACTGCTCGACGTGCGGCAAACGGCTCGCGGGCGCGACGTTGCTGCCTTCGCTCGGCAGCACGGGGCGCGGACAGATGGCGGCGCTGTCGCCCACGGCGGCCATGTCGCGCACGATGCTGGCGACGCCGGGCGGCGGCTACACGGGTCCGAACACCGTCGCGATGACGCCGGGCGCGCTCGGGCGCGCCAACGGTGTCGCAACCGGCTCGACGTCGCGCCTCGTCTGGGCGGGCCAGTCGATCGGCTACATCTACGTGTTCATGCGCGGCAAGATCGCGGCGGGCGAGCGGCGCCGGCGCCTGGGCGAGGAGCGTGACGGCGCGACGACGCTGCTCGCGGGCGCGATCCGCGATCTCGGCACGACGGTGCTGCGCGAGGGCGTGCAGCACCCCGATCTCACGGGGCTGCTCGAGGCCATCGGGCGCGCCGAGGCGCGGCGCGAGGGCGCGATCGCCGACCTCGCGGCGTCGGAGCACCAAAAGACCGTCGAGGAGAGCCGGCTCGCCGAGCGCGAGATAGGGCTCGAGGCGCAGTGGAAGTCCGCCGACGGCGCGAGCCGCGAGGCCGACGAGCACCTGCGCGAGGTGACGGCCGAGAGCACGGCGGCCCTCGCGCGGCTGCGCCGCGTGCGCGACGAGCGCGCGCGGCTCGAGCGCGACGCGGCCGCCGCCGAGAACACGCCGGGCGGCGAGGCGCGCATCGTCCACCTCAAGCACGAGAGCGAAGGTCTGCTCGCCGAGGCGCGCGCGCTCGAGGAGCAGACGTCGCGCCTCGACGTGCAGCTCGCCGACCTGCGCGACCGATCGGCGGCGCTGCGCGCGACCTCGGGCGCGGCGCGCTCGACGCTCGACGAGGCGATCGCGTCGCGACGCCAGTCGGCGGCCGCCATGGCGGCCAGCGTCGCGGGCCACGTGCGCGATCGCGCGACGGCCGAGCGCGAGGGCGCCGACCTCACGGAGCAGCTCGGCCGCGCCGCGCTGCAGGCGCGCCCCGCCGTCTCGTCGCTGCTCTCCGTCTTCCAGCGCATCGAGCGCCTGCAGGAGACGATCGTCGATCGCAACCGCGAGCTCGCCGCGCTCGAGCGCGCCGCCGCCGCCTACGATCAGCCCAAGCTGTTCACGGGCGTCGGCCTCGTGACGTTCCTCATCGCGGCCGGCATCGCGGCGCTGTGGTGGTCGTTGCGCCGCTGAGCGAATACACAGCACACCCCCTTGGCGCTCCTGACGGACGCCACTACGTACTGGGCGTACCTCAACAAGGAGCCCACCATGAACGTTCGATTTTCGATGACCTGTCTTCGCGTCGCGGGCGTCGCCGCGCTCTTCTGCGTCGCCCCGCTGCGCGCCGCGCTCGCGCACGGCGCCCACGCCGACGAAGAGTTCCAGAAGATGGACACCAACAACGACGGAAAGATCTCGGCCGACGAGTTCGCCGCGCACGCGCAGACGAAGTTTCAGAAGGCCGACGCGAACAACGACGGCAAGCTGAGCCTCGACGAGGTGAAGGCCATGGCGGAGGAGCACGACAAGGGCAAAGGCGCCGCCGCCAAGGCCGACACGATGGCCACCGACATGTTCAAGAAGATGGACACCAACAACGACGGCTTCGTCAGCTCGGACGAGAGCGCCGCCGGCGCCAAGATGATGTTCGACAAGATGGACACCGATCACGACGGCACCCTCACGAAGGCCGAGCTCAAGGCCGGCCACGAGAAGATGATGTCGAAGATGCACGACAAGGCGTAGTGCCGGAGGGTTCGGGAACCCTCTCAGGGTTCCCGACTCAACGATTGAGCGCGAGCGTGACCCAGCCGGCCATGAGCAGCAATCCGCCGATGGGCGTGATGGCGCCCAGCATGCCGATGCCCGTGATCGCGAGCGCGTAGAGGCTGCCCGAGAAGATCACGACGCCCGCGATCCAGAGAACGCCGACGGCGCGCGGTCGGGCCAACTTTTCGGCGCCCAGCGCGACGGCGAGCAGCGCGACGGCGTGAATCAGGTGGTAGAGCACGCCCGTCTTGTAGACCTCGAGCATGCCGGGCGCGAGGTGATCGCGCAGGCCGTGCGCGCCGAACGCGCCCAGCGCGACGCCGAGAAAACCGAGCGCGCCCGCCGCGCGAATCACGACGCCGCGCCCTTCGGATCGTTCGCGCCGCGCTCGTCACGCCCGAGGCCGAGCGCGCGCATCTTCTTGTGCAGGTTCGTGCGCTCGATGCCGAGCAGGTTCGCCGTGCGCGAGATGTTCCAGCCGTTGTCGTCGAGCTTGAGGCGAATGTATTCGCGCTCCATGTGGTCGCGGAACTCGCGCAGCGGCAGCGCGCGCGCCTCGGCCGACAGCTCGAGTCGCGGCAGCGTCGTGGTCCCCGCCGACGCCGCCTCGCGCCGCACGCGCGCCGCCTCGTCGATGATCTCCTCGGGCAGATCGCCCATGCCGATGCTCTCGTCCGACAGGATGACGAGCCGCTCGATGACGTTGCGCAGCTCGCGCACGTTGCCCGGCCACGGGTAGGCGGCCAGCACGGCGACCGCGTCGTCGGAGATCGGCTTCGCCTTGATGCCGTTCTCGCGGCAGGCCTGATCGATGAACGTCGCCGACAGCAGCGGCACGTCCTCGGCGCGATCGCGCAGCGGCGGCGCGCGCAGCGGCACGACGGCCAGGCGGAAGTACAGGTCCTCGCGGAAGGCGCCCGCGGCGACGGCGGCCTGCAGATCGCGGTTCGTCGCCGCGATGACGCGCACCTCAGTCTTCAACGTCTGCTCGCTCCCCACGCGCGTGAGCTCGCCCGACTGCAGCACGCGCAGCACCTTGGCCTGCGCCGACAAGATCATGTCGCCGATCTCGTCGAGGAAGATCGTGCCGCCGTCCGCCTGCTCGAACAGGCCGCGCTTGCGCGCGACGGCGCCCGTGAACGCGCCGCGCTCGTGCCCGAACAGCTCCGACTCGATGAGCTCGGGCGGGATCGCCGCGCAGTTCACCTTGATGAAGGGCCTGTCGGCGAGCGCGCTCGCGCGGTGCACGGCGCGCGCGATGAGCTCCTTGCCCGTGCCCGACTCGCCCGTGATGAGGACGCGCGTGCGCGTGGGCGCGACCTTCGCGATCTGCGCGTGCAGCGCCGCCATGGGCGCGCTGTGGCCCACCATCTCGGAGCGCTCGCCCGTGAGCGCGCGCAGGCCCGCGACCTCGCGCGCCATCGTGCGCCGCTCGAGGGCGTTGCGCAGCGCCACGATGAGGCGCTCGCGATCGAGCGGCTTCTCGATGAGATCGTAGGCGCCCGCCTTCACGGCGCGCACGGCGTCGGCCAGCGTCGCGTGCCCCGAGATCATGATGATCGTCGGCAATGGCTCGCTCGTCTTCGACGTCTTCATACTGGCGACGCGCTCGATCGTCTCGAGTCCCGAGATGCCGGGCAGCTGCACGTCGAGCAGCATGATGTCCGCGCCGACGTCGGGCAGCCGCGCGAGCGCCTCCTCGCCGCTCGACGCCTCCTCGACGGTGAAGCCCTCGCCCTCGAGGACCATGCGGACGGTGCGACGGATGTTTTTTTCGTCGTCGACGATGAGGACGGTGGTTGCCATGGCGCGCGGCCAGAGCGTAGCACCGAAGCGTCGACGCGCGCGTCGTTGCGGCGACTACCGCCAGAGCTGCATGAGCGGACCGCTCACGTCGGCGACGAGATCGCTCATGACGTGCTCGACGCCGCTCTCGGCGACGGGGCGGCGGGGCACGAGCACGCTGTAGTCGATGATCGTGACGGGCGGCTGCCCCGCCTCGACGGCGCGCTCGTTCTCGCGCGCGAGCCAGTCGAGGAAGCGCGGCAGCGCGCTCACCGACGCGAGGTGTGTGTCGTGCAGCAACAGGATGCCGCGCCCGCGCAGGTGCGAGACCTTGCTGACGAGGTAGTTGTAGACATCCTCCTCGCGGCGATTTTTCCAATCCTGCGGATCGAGGTTCCAGCCGACATCGGGCAGCTCACGCGCCGTGAGCGCCTCGTCGAGGCCGCGGCAGTAGCCGCCGTACGGCGCGCGGAACAGCAACGGTTTGATGCCCGTCGTCGCCTCGATGAGCGTCGAGTTGTTGTCGATCTCGGCGTCGCGCTCCCACGGCTTCTGGCAGAGGTTGTGGTGCGTGAAGGTGTGGTTCGCCACGAGGTGCCCGTGCGCGGCGATGCGGCGCACGAGATCGCGGCGCGCCTGATCCTCGGGGCGCGAGCCCGCGAAGCGCCAGCCCGTCACGAAGAAGATCGCCTTCAGGCCGCGGCGGTCGAGCTCGTCGAGGATGAGCGGCGTACCCTTGAGGTCGGGGCCGTCGTCGAACGACAGCAGCAGCTCGCGCGGCGCGGACGCAGGCTGAAACTTCGTGTGCGGTCCATGGCCTGGGGACCACATGGAAATGGGCGCGGTCGGCTCGGCCGGCGCAGCCGTCGCCACGCTCGGCGGCGGCGCGGGCACGACGGGCCGGGGCCGCTGGGACGCGCCGCTCTCACCCAACGAGGGCAGCAACACCACGAACAAGCCCCCCAGGGGCGCGAGCAGACGGCGAGACACGGCTCTCCATCTTATCGGAGGGTTGGTGCCTTCGATAGACACGGGGCATAACCCCGTGGAATTAAAGGCCTTGAATCATCTCCGTCGCGCCGGGGCTTCCGGAGCTCCCGATTCGAGTCAGCCGTTGTCGGCGCCGGCGTCCACGGCGTCCGCGTCGCTGGCGGCGTCGGCGGGTCCGCCTTCGTTCGCGCCGACGTCGGAGCTCGTCGCGTCGGGGCCCGTCGTCATGTCGACCGTCGCGTCGACCGTGGCGTCAGGCGTCGTGCCGCCATCCGTGGGCGTCACGCCCGTCGCCGAGAACGGCAGCGTCGCGTTGACGTAGAGCCCGTCGGTGCCCGTCGTGCCCGTCTCGACCGTGTAGACGACCGCCGGGAGCGACGGCATCAGCGTCGCGAAGCCCAGCGCGGCGCGCGTCTGGATCGTCGTGCCCGGGAAAGGCAGCACACCGTTGGCGACCTTCCCGTAGCGCAGCGTCGCCTCGTCGACGTTCTGATCGGGAGAGAGCGTGTCGAGATAGACGAAGCCCTCGTCGCCGATCGCCGTCCACAAGAACA
>DATAZS010000055.1:0-2941 GCA_036271915.1 Polyangia bacterium | reverse complement strand
AGATCGCGCACATGCACGAGAAGGTCGACAACATGTACGCGGCGATCCTGGCGCGCCTTAATCGAGATGCTCGTGACGTCGCGGGACGCGACAAGCCCAAATAGTTGCAGAGTCAGCAATCGACCCGATCTTGCGGGTCTCGCACTGCGGAAATATTATGCCGGCCTCGCGAGGCGTGACCGTCATGATCGAAACCCCCGGTGCAGTGAAGGTTCAAGCGGACGCGGCGCAAGCCGATGTTGGTCTGGTTGCAATGAACAGTGCAATGAATAGGATGATCATCGACAGGACAACCGCGGACGCGACGGTCCCGGAGGGACGGCGGACCGTCGTCGCGCTCTTGTCGGCGTCCGTCATCTCCCTGCTGGTGTGGGGGTTGATCGTCGTTCTCAACGTCCACTAACGTCTCAATCCGCCTCCGAATTGGTGCCGCGGCAGCTCGTGACGAGCTGCGTACAGAGATGACCCGATAACGCTGGTGGGAAGCGCTGTTTCCAGCTACGTTCGTTGGTCACTCCGTGAATCTGAACGGAAAAGAACCACTGGTCGATCTGTCGGCTGATTGGGTTCGCTCGGCGTCAGCGACGGCGCGCCACAGGACGGCCGAGCGTCAGCGTGTTCGTCGCCGAACGCGTAAGGGCAGCGCCGTGCGCGCGAGGATCCGGATGAGGATCTGGCTCGCTTGCACGGGCGCGTTGCTCGTCATGGCGCTCGTCATCTATCTCGCGCTCGGTAGCCACGTGGATGCGGCGGGCCTTCAGCTCGGTCCGACGCCGGCGCTCGCCGGCGCGAGCAGCGCGACGCCGACTGGCGTCGTGTCCTGATCTGAGTCACCGGACGCGCGTGGGCTACTTGTCGTCGGCCTTGTCTGTCTTGGGCGCGGTGTCTTTGCGCGTCGCCTTGCCCTTCGTCTTGTTGTTGTTGCCCGTCGACTTGTCGGGCTGCGCGGGCGGCGCGCCCGCGTCGGTGGCCGCGCCGTTCTCCTGAGCGGCCTGCTCGTCATTGCGCCGCTTCTCGTCCTCCTGCGCGCGCTTGATCTCGGCGGCCATCTCGCGCTCCATCTCTTTGTCGCGCTTCTCGCCGCAGCCGACGGGCTCGCAGTCACCCGCGCACTCGCACTTGGCCTTCTTGTCGGTGCAGACACACCCGCCTTTGGCGTCGTGATAGCAGCCGCAGGCGTTGAGCGCCTCGCCTGGCGGCGGTCCGTTCTTGCCGGGCGACGTCCTGGGCTTGTCCTTCGCGAAGGCGATCGCGGCCACGGAGCACACGACGAAGCACATGACGAAGCACACGGTGGAACACACGGCGAGCACCGTGACGATCGCTCGCGACCAACGCCGAATCATCGGCTCCATCCTCAATCCTCCCCTCAGCGTTCGTGGGGCGGGCGCGGCCGCCCGCTCAACGTCTTGTCGTTCCGCGGGCTCTTCGGCGGTAGCAGCGGCATCGGCGCGACGGCGTCGTGCCCGAGCACGTGACGCAGCCGATCGACGAGCTCCAAGAAGGTCTTCTGCAGCTCGAGATCGGAAGGCACGACGGCGAAGAGGCGCGCGCCCGCCATCGTGCCGTGGCCGCCCGCGGCGCCGTCGGCGCCCACGACCTGGCGCATGATGCTGCCGGCGCGCGCGTCCGTGGCCTCGGTCCGCAGCGACAGGTACGCGCTGCCGTCGTACTCGCCCATGCACAGCACGTAGCGCGCGCCCTCGTACGACAGCAGCAGGTCCGCGATCTCGGCGACGAGGTCAGGGTATCCGAGCGTGCTGAGGTTGACGGCGACGATGTCGCCGAAGACCTGCGCGTAGCGCAGCGCCCGATCGAGCGCCGCGAAGTGCTCGCGCGGCACCTTGGGGTGGGTCATGCGATAGAGCATCGCGTGATCGACGAGCGGAACGAGCTGCAGGTACGCGCGCCGCTCGGCCTCCGTCGACTCGCGGCCGAGGTCGCGCGTCTCCGTGCGCAGCGCGAAGAACATACCCGACGCGATCACGGCGTCGAGGGCGATGTGACGCTCGCTGAGGTACTCGAAGATGATCGACGACGTCGCGCCGCGATCGGGGCGGATGTCGCACCACGGCGCGCGCGCGCTGCCCGCGCGCGGCGGGTGGTGATCGACGACGATGTCGATGCGATGCCCGGGCGGCAGCGAGTTGTTGCCGGTCTCGGGCTGGCTGTCGACGAGCGCGATGATGTCGAAGTGATCGGGCTCGACGCGCTCGGTGGGCACGAGGTCGAGGCGCAGCGCCTCGACCATGGCGCGGTTCTGAGCGCGGCCCACGATCCCGCCGTGGGTCAGCGTCACGCGCGCGCCGAGCTCGTGCTCGAGCAGGCGCCCGAGGCTCATCGCCGCCGCGAGCGAGTCGGGGTCGGGGTTGTCGTGCGTATAGATGAGGACGGACTTGCGCCCGGCGAGCCCGGCGATGGCGCGTTCGAGATCGAAGACGGGAGCCGGGGGAGGTTCGTCCATGACTACGGCGCGGGCTTGATCTGAAGGTTGTCGAAGCTCACGTCGGCCTCCCAGTCGTTGAAGGCCAGGTACTCGTGCCCCGGGCCCGCGAGCGGCTCGGGATCGGTCCACGTGAGGAAGGGTTTGCCATCGATCTTCCAATCGATCGTGGCCCCCCGACGCGTCACCGTCCAGTGATAGGTGTGCCCCGGCTGGACATGGACGTCGGCGCGCTGCGCCTTGCGGCCGTCATCGTGCTCGTGGATGCGGCAGATCACCGAGAGGCTGTTGTGCCAACCCCCGAAGATCAGGACGTATCCGGTCGAGGTGTAGGCAGCGTGGTCGTGATCGAACGACTCGCCGTCGCCGAAGAGCTCGACCTTGAGATCGCCCGCAGGGCTGCGCGAGGTGGCGTCGAAGTCGATGACGACGTCGCGGGGCAGGCGCTGGCGCAGCCACGCCGGGTGGTTGTAGCCGTTCTTGACGGTCAGCGCGCCG
>DATAZS010000054.1:0-7951 GCA_036271915.1 Polyangia bacterium | reverse complement strand
GCGGCCCGACGTCTTCACGATCTTCTAGCCTCCGGTTCGAGAGCCTGTCAGTTGAAACGGCGCCCCTCAGGGCGCCGTTTTTGCGTTCCGTGCGGCTATCGCCCCGCTGCTCCCGGACCGGTGACCATGGCGGCGCGGGGGCATGAAAAACGGGCGCCTATCGCTTTCGCGATGGCGCCCGAAGAGAGCGACGGCTTGCCGTCCCGCGCGTGTGCGCGCCCGCCGGTCGCGGCGCGCGGCCCGGTGTCTAGAGCAAGACTAGAGCTCGAGGCCGTCGGTCGCGTCGTTCTTCTTGCTCTTCTTCTTCGAGCTGTTGCTGTTGGACTTGGCGCCGTTGTTGCCGACGCTCGTGTCCTTCTCGGGCGCGGACTCAGAGCCGGACGAGCCGTTCACCTCGGCGGGCGTCGGCGCCTTGCTGGGCGACGGCACGACGATGTCGGCGTGCTTGCCGTCGTCCTCGCCTGGCTTCTTGACCTCGTGGCCCGTGAGTCGGTCGATGATGTTGTCGTTGGCGTCGCGTCCGTCGTCTTCCTTGGCCGTGACGGCTTCGACGAGCGAATCGGAGTGCTTCTGATCGGGGTTGACGATCTTGCGGCGCTCGGCGAGGCGGTGCGAGACCTCGTTGTCGAAGAGCACGAGGCAGTAGACGCCGTAGAACTCCGAGCGGTCGACCAGCTTCAGCTTGTCGGCGCCCGCGTTCCACTCGTAGTGGTCGAGCACGTGGTGCACGCCGCCTTTGACCTTGTCGTCGCGGTACACCTCTTTGGCGTGGCCGTACTTGGCCTCCATGCCCTGCCCGAAGTCCTGGAAGCTCTTCCCCTCGAGCGCGTCCTTGTTGAACGCGAGGAACATCTTGTAGAGGCCGTCCTCGAAGAAGAAGAAGTAGCGCGTCCAGACGTCTTCCTTCGTGACGATGACCGCCTCGCCCGTGTTCTGCTCGAACTCGGGTCCGATGATCGACACGTCCCAGCCGCTCTTGTTGCCCTCGAACTTCGTGTAGCTCTTCTTCACGGCGGCGATCTCGCGGCCCATCTCGTCGCGGATGCGCTGCTGCTTGCCGGGGTCCTGCGCCGACTGCTTGATGCGCGGCTCGTACTTCTTCTCGATCGACTTGCTGACCTGGGCGATGACCTCTTCGGGCTTCATCCCCCACTTGAAGGTTCCGGCCTTGGGATCTCCCAGGCGCACGGCTTTGAGCTTGTTGACCTCGGCGGCGCTCGCCGTGGGGGCGGCGTCCTCGTGGACTTTCTTGCTCTTACTGGCTTTGCCCTTCGCGAGGGCCGTGGCGCCGTGAAGGCTCGACAGCGCGAGCGTGGACGCGATCACAAACGCACGGAATTTCCTCATCAGATCCTCCTCTTGGGCCGGATTCCCGGGAAGCGAGGCAACTTAGCACAATACGAAAATCAGGGCGTGGCCCTCGGCGAGACGGGTCCGCTCACGGTGGGTGGTGCGGGAGCGGGAGCGCTCGCGGGCTGCTTGGGCTCGGCGGCGGGCGCCGTCTTCGTCGACGCCTCGTCGTCGGCGGCCGCAGCGCGATCGGTGGCGTGGTCGGCGGGGTCGTTGACCCAGTCCTCACCGATCTTCGTGGGGTGGTAGCTCTCGGCGCGGCCCGTCTTCAGATCCTGCGCGGGCGCCTGCGAGTAGACGGCACGCTCACCCGGCCCCGAGTAGTCGATCCAGAACGCCGAGCGATCCTTGCGGACGTCCATGTGGACGAACGATGAGTTCGGGTAGTACCCGACGCCCGCCTTCTTCATCGTGCCGCGCAGGTAGTCGCGCAGCGCCGTGTTGGGGACGCCCTCGACGTGGAAGTCGACGGCGAGGCCTTTCATGTGCGGGCTGTGCGGGTTCTTGGCGACGCTGGGGCTGCGGTAACCCGAGACGACGTCCAGGCGCTTGCCTGGCCAGTGGCGGCCCGTCTGGTAGAGCATCCGCACGAGCCGCGGGTTCATGGCGTGCTGCTGGTTCGTGTAGTGACAGCGCAGGAACCGATCGAAGCGCTTCTGGTACCCCTTGGGCAGGCGGCCCTGCAGGTCGCGCTGGCGCAGCGTGAACGTGTCGTGCCGGTTCACGTGGAAGAGGACGACGGTCGTCGTGCGCGGCTTCTTCGGCGTCTTCTTGCCAGCTTTCTTGCCAGCCTTCTTGCCCTCCTTCTTGCCAGCCTGTACGAGCGCCGGCTTCTTCGTCGTGACCGCGGGCTTGGCGGCGGGCGACGGCGCGGCGCGCGCGGGCGACTCCAGCGCGGCCAGCAACACCAGCGCCGAGACGAGAAAAAATCGGGCGACTGACGACGACTTCATCGTGCCGCCGCGCGAGAGGCGCGCGGTCGTTCAAGCATGGTCGACGTTACGACGGAGGCGTCAACTTCTTTGTCAGGCGCGCCACGAGGTCGAGCGCGGCGCGCGGTGACAGATCGTCGGGATCGACGGCGCGCAGCTCGGCCAACACCTCTGCGCCGGCATCGGACACCTGGGACGCCGAGGGCGGCCGGCCGAAGGCGAGGCCGAGTTGGGGCGCGGGCGCGGCGCTCGCGGGCGCGACGGGGTGCGGGACCTCGGCGCCGCGCGCGCCCGCGCCCCCGTCCGCCTCGAGCGTGCGCAGGATCGCACGCGCGCGATCGACGACGGCGGACGGCAGGCCCGCGAGCTTCGCGACCTCGACGCCGAACGAGCGACTGGCGCCGCCCGGGGAGAGCTTGCGCAGGAAGACGACCTCGCCCTTCCACTCGCGCGCGGCGACGCTGACGTTGCGCACGCGCGCGTGCGTGCCCGCGAGCGCCGTCAGCTCGTGGTAGTGCGTCGCGAAGAGCGTCTTTGCGCGCACGTCGTCGTGGAGGTGCTCGGCGACGGCCCACGCGATCGACACGCCGTCGTAGGTCGACGTGCCACGCCCGATCTCGTCGAGGATGACGAGGCTGCGGGTTGTTGCGTAACGCAGGATGTGCGCCGTCTCGCGCATCTCGACGAGGAACGTCGACTCGCCGCGCGCGAGGTTGTCGCCCGCGCCCACGCGCGTGAACACACGGTCGACGAGGCCGAGGCGCGCCGTGCGCGCAGGCACGAAGCCGCCCATCTGCGCGAGGATCGTCGTGAGCGCCACCTGGCGGATGAGCGTCGACTTGCCCGCCATGTTGGGGCCCGTCACGATGAGGATCTGTTCGGCCGTCGGATCGAGGCGGACGTCGTTGGGCACGAAGCTGCCCGCGGCCGCGAGGCGCTCGACGACGGGATGACGGCTGTCGGCGAGATCGATGACGCCCGAGTCGTCGACGACGGGGCGGCAGTACGCGCCCCGATGCGCGACCTCGGCCAGCGAAGCGAGCGCATCGGCGGCGGCGACGCGCGCCGCGAGCGCGAGCAGCCGGTCGGCCGCGGCGGCGACCTCGTCGCGCACGTGCAGGAAGATCTCGAACTCGATCGCGACGCGGCGCTCGTCGGCCGTCAGGATCTTCTGCTCGAGCTCGGCGAGCTCGGGGGTCACGAAGCGCTCGGCGTTGGCCACCGTCTGCTTGCGCGCGTAGTCGGCGGGCAGCGCGGCTGCCTTCGCGAGGTTGGCGCGCGTGATCTCGATGTAGTAGCCGAAGACGTTGTTGAACTTCACCTTGAGCGAGGGAACGCCCGCGCGCTCACGCTCGCGCGCCTCGAACGCCCCCAGCCGCTCCTGGCCACCGCTCCCGATGGCGACCAGCTCGTCGAGCTCGTCCGAGACGCCGGCGTTGATGTAGCCGCCCTCCTTCGTGAGCGCGGGCGCGTCGGGGCGCAGCGTCGCCGTGAGGCGCGCCGCGAGGTCGGCCGCGAGATCGTCGCCGAGGCCGAGCAGATCGTCGGCCTCGCCCGTGGCGCCGGGGACTTCGCCCGCGCGCGCGTCCTCGAGCGCGTTCACGAGATCGGGCAGGCGCGCGAGCGAGCGCCCGAGCACCGAGAGATCGCGCGGCGTCGCGACGCCGAGGCGCGCGCGGCTCACGAGGCGCTCGAGGTCGGCGATCTGCGACAGGTACGAGCGGGCGTCGTCGCGCGCCGCGTGCGCGCCCACGAGCCGCTCGACGGCGTCCTGGCGGCGACGGATGGCCGCGACGTCGACGAGCGGGAACAGCAGCCACCGGCGCAGCAGGCGCCCGCCCATCGCCGAGCGCGTGTCATCAATGACGTCGATGAGCGAGCCCGCGCGCCGTCGATCCTGCAGCGACTCGGTCAGCTCGAGGTGCGCGCGCGCCTGCTCGTCGAGCACGAGGTAGTCGCTGCGGCGGTAGACCTCGAGGCGCGCGACGGGCAGCGGCGCGCCCGGCTGCGTCGCGCGCGCGTAGTCGAGCACGCGCGCGGCGGCGGCGGCGGCGAGCGGCGCGCGCTCGGGCACGGTCGCGTCGAAGCCGGCCCGCAGCGTCGCGCGTAACGTCTCGATCGGGTCGGCGCCTTCGGGCGCGTGCGCCTGCGGGACGCGCGGGTACGCGCGCTTGAGCAGCGCCGCGAGCGCGCCGTCGTCGGGGCCGCGCCCGAGCACGAGCTCACGCGGCTCGGCGCGCGCGAGCTCGTCGATGAGCGCGTCGGCCGTCGAGGCCTCGGTCGCGTGGAAGTCGCCCGTCGTGACGTCGAGGAACGCGAGGCCGTACCCGCGCCGCGGCTCGCCCGCGACGGCGGCCACGAAGCTCGGCACGCGCGGATCGAGCGACTCCTCGTCGAGGTTCACGCCCGGCGTGACGACGCGGATGACGTCGCGCTTGACGATGCCACGCGCGACCTTCGGATCCTCGAGCTGCTCGCAGAGCGCGACGCGGTGGCCGAGCTCGGTGAGCTTCAGCAAATACGACCGCACCGCGTGGTGCGGCACGCCGCACATCGGGACCGGATCCTCCTTGCCCTTGTCGCGCGACGTCAACGTCAGCGACAGCGCCTTCGCGACATACACGGCGTCCTCGTAGAACATCTCGTAGAAGTCCCCGAGACGGAACAGGACGATCGCGTCCGGGTACCTCGACTTGACGTCGAGGTACTGGCGCATGAGCGCGGTGGGAGCGGCGGCGGTTTGCACGGCGCGGCGGGCGCGCGGGCCCGCCTACTCCTTGGCGGCGGCGGCTTTTTTCTTCGTCTTCGGCGCGGCGGCCTTGGCGGCCGGCGCGGCGGGGCGGCGCCGCTTGATGCGGGCCTTGAGCTTCTTCTGGCTGATGCGGCGGCGCATCTTCATCGAGCGCCGGTTGTCACGTCTTCCCATGGGCCTCGCAAATACCGGCTTGGCGGCCCTGTGTCAACTACCCGGATGACTTGCCGTCGGGGACGCTCTGTCGAACGCGGGCCACGATCGCAGTTTCGCCGTGCTTGATCCGCACGTCGGCGCCCACGGCCAGGCTCAGGTGCAGCATGGCGAGCGCGACGCCGCGGCCGTCGGGGAAGCGGCCCACGCTCGTGATTTTCCCTGCTTTGGGCTTGGCGTCGCTCTCGAGCACGTCGCCGGGCGCGGGGTCGACGTCGCCCGTCACGTCGAGCGACACGAGGCGCCAGTTGATGTGGCCGCGGTCGCGCAGGCGCACGATGGGCTCCTGCCCCAGGTAGCACCCTTTCGTATAGTCGATCGCGTCCGTGAGGCCGACCTCCATGGGGAAGTAGTCGGGCGTGATCTCGGCGCCCCAGCGGCCCTCGAGCGCGGCGATGCGCGCGGCCTCTGCGGCGGAGGCGGCGAGCGTGGGCGTCCCCGCGAGCGCCGCGCGCGCCTTCGCGACGGCCTCGGCGGCGCCGCAGATCCAAAACCCGTCGGCGCCGAGCTCGCGCACGCGCACGATCCAGAGCGCGCCCGCGTCGGCGTGCGCGAAGGGCGCGGGGCCAGGCGTCGCGAGGCCAGCCGCCTCGAGCCGCGCCGTCGCTTCGGGGCCGAGCACGGCGAGCTGCGCGAAGTCAGGTCGCCGTACCGCCGCGAAGTCGTCCATGATCGCGTAGCGCGCGAGCGCGACCGCCGTCGCGTCGCCCTGCCCCGCGTCGACGACGATCCACAGCTCCTCGGCGCGCGCGAAGATCAGCAGGTCGGCGACGACGTGCCCCTTCGTCGTGAGCAGCGCCGCGCGGCCGCCGCCGCCCACGGGCGTGCCCGCGACGTTGCCCGTGACGATGCTGTGCAGGAAGCGAACGCGATCGGCGCCCGTCGCGACGATGAGCTCGCGATCGCGGCCTCCGTAAATCACGGCGTTGGCCTGCAGCAGGCCCACGTCCGTCGTCTGACCGTCACCCATTGCGCTTGGTCATAGCGCGGCGTTCGCGCAGCCGCACGGCGCGGCGCGCCTGCGCCGCCTTGAAGCGACGCTTGTCCTCATCGGTCACGCACACGAGGGGCGGCACGGGGCGCGGGCTGCCCTTGTCGTCGACGGCGACGAAGGTCAGGTAGGCGCGCGTCGTCTGGCGGCGCTTGAACGTCGCCTCGTTCTCGGCGAACACGCGCACGCCGACCTCCATCGAGGTCTTGCCCGCGAAGTTGACCTGCGCCTGCAGGATCACGATCTCGCCCAGCTGCACGGGGCTGAGGAAGTGCAGCCGATCCATCGACGCCGTCACGACGGGGCCGCCCGAGTGGCGCGCCGACGCGATGCCGCCCGCGATGTCGATCCACTGCATCAAGATGCCGCCGAAGATCGTGCCGTGCGTGTTCGTGAGGCCGGGCAACACGAGCTGCGCGGTCTCGACGCGGGAGGCGCGCGGCGTCTTCTTCGCGGGCATGGTGTGATGCGGGTAACACGATGGGGCCACGAGGGTCAACGCGCAGGCCTAAATCGACGCAGCATCGGCGTGCGTGTGTATAGTGTTGCCCCGATGCGGACGCTTGAATCTCTACGGCGAAGCTCGCTCGCGCTCGCGGCGCTGACCTTCATCACGTTCGGCGCGCGCGCGGCGCACGCCAAGAAGATGACGCTGCCCGAGCTGCTCGAGCTCGCGCGCCAGGCCAGCCCCGGCGTGCAAGCCGCGGGCGCCGTCATCGAACAGTCGGAGGCGCAGGTCTCCGAAGCGCGGCGCAACTGGCTGCCGCAGGGAAGCCTGCTTTCGATCCTGGCGCCCTCTCCCAAGATCAACTGCTATCCCGCGACGACCGACGGCAGCAAGCGTATGGACGTCGGGCAGACAGATCAGAACAACTGCGTTCAGACGAGCAGCCCAGAAGCACGCATCACGGACGTGAACTGGACGAGGTTCTTCACGCGAACCGAGGTGAACCTCATCCAACCGGTCTGGGACTTCGGCAAGATCTCAGCGGGCGTTGATGCCGCGCAGGCGGGCGTCGGCATCTCGCAAGAGAAGCAGAACGCGGCGCGCGCCGACGTCGAGCAGAACGTGCGTAAGGCGTACTGGGGCCTCAAGCTCGCGCGCGACATCCTCGACATGCTCGACACGGGCTCTGGCTACGTCGACGACGGGCAGAAGCAGCTCGACAAGGATCTCGAAAAGGGAACGGGCTCCGCGACCGTCACCGACAAGCTGCGCATGCGCACGGTGCGCGCCGAGGTCGACGCGCGCATCCTCGAGGCCAAGCGCGGCCAGCAGTTCGCGCGCGACGGTCTGCGCGTGCTGCTCGGCCCGCAGGCGCCGGCCGACGTCGACGTCGACGACGACGACTTCGCGCCGGTCGACGTCAAGGATCACCCCGTCACCTACTACGAGGATCTCGCGCGCTACAACCGCCCCGAGTCGAAGCTGCTCGACTACGCCGTCAAGGCCAAGGGCGCGCTCGCCCAACTAGAGCGCCGCAAGGAGTACCCCGATCTCGTGCTCATCGGCACGGCGGCGTTCGCGCGCGCCCAGGACGTCCAGGATCCGAACAACGCGTTCATGAGCCACTACTTCAACAGCACGACGGCGGGCGTCGCGGCCGCGCTGCGCATGCAGCTCGACATCGGGCCGCGCATCGCGCGCGCCATGCGCGTGAGCGCCGAGGCCGACGAGACCGGCTACCGGCGCGCCGAGGCGCTGGGCGGCAT
>DATAZS010000053.1:0-7922 GCA_036271915.1 Polyangia bacterium | reverse complement strand
ACGCGCGTCGCACCTCATCGTCGAGACGTGGATCGCGGACGGCGCGTGCGGCGCGACCGAGGCGCACGTCACCGCGGACGTCGCGCGCACGACCGAGCGGCCCGCCGAGACGGAGAGCGAGATCGTGCGGCTGCTTCGCCGCGCCAGGGAGAGCGGCGTCGCGCCGCACGTGCTGTCGGTGAGCTGCGCCGAGTACGCGGCTCTGACCAAAGGGGAAGGGCGCGTCGACTACGATCGCCTGTTGAAGCTGACCGAGCGCCACCTCGAGCGCGCGATCCGCCAGGCCGTCATGTTGCCGCGCGCGCCAGGGCGGCCGCTCGTGCTCGTCTACGGCGGCGCGCTTCACAACGATCTGTATCCGCAGCGCGCGCTCGCCGCGTACGCGTTCGGCCCCGCGATCTACGCGCTCATGCACGGGGATTACCGCGAGGTCGATCTCTACGTGCCCGAGCTCGTCGAGAAGCTCGCGGCCATGCGCAGAGAGCCCTGGTTCACCGCCTGGCGCGCGCACGCACGACCCACCGCGACCGTCGTCATCCCGCGCAGCGCGCGGTCGACGATCGTCGTCTTGCCCGCGGGCGTCGCCGGTCAGAGATAGTCGATCTCTTCGATCGTAAGCTCGCGCGTGCGCTCGTGCACGATGACGCTCACGGTGTCGCCGAGCGCCTTGCCGAGCAGCGCGCGCCCCACGGGCGACCGCCACGAGATGTCGCCCGGGGGGATGGTCTCGTCGGCGCCCACGATGCGATAGGTCAGCGACGTGCCCTCGTCGTCCTCGACCTTGATCGTCGCGCCGAAGAAGACGCGGTCGCGCCGCTTCTGCTCGGTCGGGTCGACGATGACGGCGATGTCGAGGCGCTTGGCCAAGAAGCGCAGGCGCCGATCGATCTCGCGCAGCTGCTTCTTCCGATAGATGTACTCGGCGTTCTCGGAGCGATCGCCCTCGGCGGCGGCGTCGGCCAGCGCGTTCACGACCTCGGGGCGCTTCTTGCCGCGCAGGAAGTCGAACTCCTCCGTGAGGCGGCGGTGCCCCACGCGCGTGATGTAGTTCTTCTCGGCGGGGCGGGGTCCAGGCGCGTCGTCGTCGTCCTCTTCTTCTTTTCCTTCGTCCTTGGACGCGGGAGGGGGCGAGGCGGCGGCGCGGGCTTTTTTGGGGCGTGGTTTCGGCGACGTCCGCCTCATGCCGTGAGAGTAGCCGAATCGAACGTTGTGCTATAGGTTCCCGTCGTCCATGGCGACCAAGCGGATTGCGGTCCTCACGAGCGGCGGAGACGCGCCGGGCATGAACGCGGCCATCCGCGCCGTCGTCCGGTTGGCGATCGGCAACGGCTGGGAGACCTTCGGCGTGCGCAACGGCTACCTCGGCCTCGTCGAGGGCGGCCATCACATCGCGCCCCTCGGCCCGCGTGACGTCGGCGGCATCCTCGGCATCGGCGGCACCTTCCTCGGCAGCGCGCGCCACGAGACGTTCAAGGAAGAGGAGACGCGCAAGCGCGGCCTCGCGAACCTCTCGGCGCACGGCATCGACGGCCTCGTCGTCATCGGCGGAAACGGCAGCCAGGCGGGCGCGCACGCGCTGTCGAAGATGGGCCTGCCCGTCGTCGGCGTCGCGTCGACGATCGACAACGACCTCGCGGGCAGTGAGATCACGATCGGCGTCGACACGGCGCTCAACATCGCGCTCGAGGCCATCGACCGGTTGCGCGTCACGGCCGCGTCGCACCGCCGCGCGTTCCTGCTCGAGGTCATGGGCCGCAAGTGCGGCTACCTCGCGCTCATGGCGGGCATCGCGGGCGGCGCCGACACCGTCGTCGTGCCCGAGGCCGAGGTCGATCCCGAGCAGGTCGCCAACGAGCTCGAGGGCGCTTACCGGCGCGGCAAGGCGCACGCGCTCGTCGTCGTCGCCGAGGGCGCGAAGTACAACGCCTCGGCGCTCGCGAAGCACTTCGAGCAGAACCGCGGGCGCCTCGGCTTCGATCTGCGCGTCACGCAGCTCGGCCACGTGCAGCGCGGCGGCACGCCGAGCGCGTTCGACCGCCTGCTCGCGACGCGCCTCGCCGTGGGCGCCGTCGAGGCGCTCGCGCGCGGCGAGCACGGCTGCCTCGTCGGGCTCATCAAAGGCGACGTGCGCGCGACGCCGCTCGGCGAGATCGTGGGCGTCCACAAGTCGATCGATCTCGCGCTGCTCAACGTCCAGAAGGTCCTCGCCAAGTGACGCAGCCGACGCCGTCGATGATCGAAGGTGGTGGCGAAGCGTCCTTCTTCGACCGCTTCACCGAGCGGCAGATGGCGTTCGCCGTCATCGTCTTCGGGCTGCTGCTCTACATCCCGCTCGCGGGCACGTACGGCCTGTGGGATCCGTGGGAGACGCACTACTCGGAGGTGGCGCGGCAGATGACCCACCGAGGCGACTTCATCAGCCTGTGGTGGCCGGGATCGCCGCGTGACGTCGACGTGTTCTGGTCGAAGCCCGTGCTGTCGTTCTGGATCATGAGCATCGGCATGCACCTCGCGGGCGTCGGCCTGCCGGGCGGCGCTCCGGGCGAGATGGCGCTCACCCACCGCGCCGAGTGGGCCGTGCGCACGCCGTTCTGCCTCATGGGCGTGCTCGGCATCTACGCCGTGTACCTCGTGACGGCGCGCTTCGTGAGCCGCCGCGCCGGCGTGATCGCGGCGATCGTCGTCGCGACGGCGCCCATGTACAGCCTCGTCGCGCGCCAGGCCATGACCGACATGGCGTTCGTCGGGCCCATGGCGATGGCCCTCGCGCTGGGCGCGCTCGCGCTCTTCGATGACAGCGACGAGCTGCTGCCGCGGCGGGGCAAGGGCTGGTGGAGCTGGCCCGACCACGGTCTGTTCTACGGCGGCGTCGCGCTGTTCGCGCTCGTCACGATCCCTCAGCTCGTCATCGACTCGATCCAGCTCAAGATCGAGATGCCTTGGCACGGTGAGACCGTGAAGATGTACGGCGCCGTCGCCATGATCCCGTACTACGTCGGGTTCCTCGCGTTCCTGTTCCTCGCGGCGCGCACGCGCTACAAGGCGCCGCTCTACCTCTACATCTCGGCGATCCTGTGCGCGCTCGCCGTGCTCGCGAAGGGCCTCGCGGGCCTGGGCCTGCCCCTCATCGTCTTCCTCGCGTATCTGGCGTTCACGTGGAACTGGCGGCGCCTCATGCGCGCGCAGCTCCTTTACGGCGTGCTCGTGTCGCTGCTCGCGCTCGCCGTCGTCGCCGTGCCGTGGCACCACGCCATGCTCATTCGCCACGGCCTGCCGTTCTGGAACGAGCTCTTCGGCGACAACCACTGGCGCCGCATGGTGATTGGCCGCCACGGCGATCGCGGCAGCTTCGAGTACTTCCTGCGCGAGCTCGGCTACGGCCTGCTGCCGTGGGTCGCCGTCGCGCCCGCGGCGCTCGGCTGGGCCGTCATGCGCGGGCGTCCGGACGCGGGCGCGCCGAAGTCGCCCGAGGAGATCCGCCGCCAGGGGATCATCTGGCTGGGCGCGATCTGGTTCGTGTCGGCGTACGCCATCGTCTCGGTGTCGATGACGAAGTTCCACCACTACGTCTTGCCGGCGATCCCGGGGCTCGCCATCGTCATCGGCTGCTTCCTCGACGATCTCATCCGACGCCGCGCCGTGCGCACGGCCGCCGCGTCCGTCCTCGTCGGCATCCCGCTGCTGCTGCTCGTCATGGTCGATCTCGTGAGCGAGAAGAACTCGTCGCAGCACTTCTTGTGGCTGTTCTCGTACGACTACATCCACAACCCGCACGGGCGTCCGTGGCCCGAGAGCCTCGACTTCAGCGGGACGCTCATCGCGTTCGGCATCGCGTTCGGCGCGCTGTCGCTCGCGCTCATCTGGTCGCGCGCGCGCCGTTGGGCGATGGTGGGCCTGTCGAGCGCCGCCGTGCTGTTCACGTACTTCCTGCTCGACGGCTACATGCGCGACGTCGCGCCGTTCTGGTCTCAGAAGGATCTCATCGCGACGTACTACAAGGCGCGCCGCGGACCCGAGGAGCGGCTCATCGCGTTCCAGATGTATTGGCGCGGCGAAACTTTCTACACGAAGAACGAGATCTACGAAGGTCCCATGGAGGACCGCACGGTCTTCGATCAGGACGGCGCCGACGACAAGCTCAAGGACTGGCTGTCGCGCAACCGCGGCCACCGCCAGTTCTTCCTGTTCGAGCACGGCCAGCGCGCGCACATCCAGCAGCTGCTGCCGCTCGAGGCGCAGGCGAGCTTCAAGGTCATCGACGAGCGCAACAACAAGTTCTCGGTCGCGCAAGCCGACCTGTAGCACCTTCGGCGCAAGGCGACAGAGTCGCGACCGAGCCGGCGCGACTCTACTGGCCGGCGATGCGGCGCAGCGGCGCGCACGCGGGCGTCGCGAACGCCGCGTCGGCGACGAGCGCGCCAGGAGCATCCACGCCCCCGGTCCGGACGACATTCGGCAAGTTCGGCAAGGTCGGCAAGGTCGGAAGATCCGCGGGCGGCACCGCGCAGCTCACCGACAGGTCGCCGTCGAACGACCACGGCGCGTCGCTGTTCGCGGGGACCAGCTCGCCAGAGATGCCGCGCGGCGAGAAATGGAGCTGGACGATCGCGCCCGTGAGGTCGGGCGCGCCACCCAAGTGTGAGACTTGGACGTTCGCCGTCCCGGGGCGGAGCGCGCCGGTCGTCACCGAGAGATTCAAGCTCTCGGCGCCGAGATCGGCCGACGCGATTTGACCGATGATGCTGATCGAGTCCGTCCCGTGGGACACCGCGAAGCCGAAGGTCGTCATGGGCGTCGGCCCCAGGGCCGCGTCGAGCTGCGCGGGCTGGCCGCTCTCGTACGACGCGCCCATGGCGTCGAGCTCGATCGCGCGTGGCGCCGCCGTCAGGTCCGGCCCCGGGCTGCCCTCGGTCGAGCACCCCGCGCCCAGCAGGCACGAGATCAGCGCGCAGCCCAGATATCGTTCGAATTGTCCGAAACGCACCACGACTTGTTCCTCGCGCAAGTGTGCCACGAGGCGGGCCTCAGTGAAAGTCGTGCGAGATGTCGATGGCGGCGGGCTTGCCGCCGATGGGCGTGAAGCGCTCGGCCTTGAGCGACACGACGCCGCGCTGGTTCTGGACGACGCCCTCGATGACGAGGGCGTTGGTCTCGACGATGATCTCGCGGTCGCGCGCGAACAGCTGCGGCGTCACGATGGCGTTCGCGAAGCCGGTCTCGTCCTCGAGCGTGATGAAGACGAAGCCCTTCGCCGTCTCGGGGTGCTGTCGCACGATGACGACGCCGCCCACGCGCGCGCGGCGGCCGTCGGGGACGGCGTGGAGCTCAGCCGCCGTGAGCACGCGCGCGCGGCGCAGCTCGGCGCGCGCGAACGTCATGGGGTGCGGCCCCGTCGACAGGCCCGTGCCGCGGTAGTCGGCCGTCAGCTCCTCGTCGGCGGTCATCTCGGGCAGCGGTGACCCGCTGTCAGTCTCGACGCGCGCGAACAGCGCGCCCGAGCGCCCGAGCGCCTCGACCTGCCACAGCGCCTGCCGCCGCGAGCCGCCGAGCGACGCGAACGCGCCGACGTCGGCCAGCACGGCGAGCTCCTCGGGGCGCGCCCGCACGCGCGCCTCGAAGTCGGCGAGCGACGCGAACGGCCGTTCGGCGCGCTCAACCTCGATGCGCCGTCCCGTCTCTTCGCAAAAACCCGCCGCGTAGCGGAAGCCGAGGCGCACGTTCTTTCCTGCGTCCTCGAGATCGCACAGCCATTTCGAGCGCGTGACGTCGAGAGGCCGCACCTCGACGCCGTGCCGGACGGCGTCGGTCACGAGCGTCGCCGGGTGATAAAAGCCCATGGGCCAGTTGTTGAGCAGCGCCGCGAGGAACGCCGCCGGGTGGTGCGCCTTCAGGTACACCGACGCGTAGGCGAGCAGCGCGAACGACGCCGCGTGTGACTCGGGGAAGCCGTAGAGCGCGAACGACTTGATGCCGTGCACGATCTCGTCCTGCGCCGCGCCTACGATCCCCTTCTTCTGCATGCCGGCGCGCAGATCTTTCTCGATGGCGTTCATGCGCTGCTCGGAGCGCTTGAAGCCCATCGCGCGGCGCAGCTCGTCGGCCTGGCCGCCCGTGAAGCCCGCTGCGACCATCGCCATGCGGATGAGCTGCTCTTGAAAGAGCGGGATGCCGAGCGTGCGCTCCAAGATCGGCTCGAGGGATTTGTGCGGGTACGTCACGGTCTGCTCTCCCGTGCGCCGCAACAGGTACGGGTTCAGCATCTTGCCCACGATGGGCCCGGGCCGAATGATCGCGACCTCGACGACGAGGTCATAGAACTTCGTCGGCTTCATGCGCGGCAGCGTCGCCATCTGCGCGCGCGACTCGACCTGGAACGTGCCCACGGTGTCGGCCGCCTGGAGCATGGCGTAGCTCTTCGGATCGTTCTCGGGCAGCTGCGCGTAGTCGATGGTGACGTCCTCGTGCCGCTTGATCATGGGGACGACGTCCTCGAGCACGGCCATCATGCCGAGGCCGAGCAGGTCGACCTTGACGAGGCCGAGCTCGGCGCAGTCGTCCTTGTCCCACTGGACGATCACGCGGCCGGGCATGCTCGCGGGCTCGAGCGGCACAACCTCGTCGAGGCGGCCCGCCGCGATCACCATGCCGCCCGAGTGCTGGCCGAGGTGGCGCGGCAGATCGCAGAGCGCCGTCGCGATCTCGCCGAGCAGCTTCGTGCGCCGCTCGGTCGTCGGGAACCCCGCGATCTCGAGGTACGCGGACAGCGGCGTGCCCGCGTCGACGATCGAGCCCGGCAGGTGCTTCGTGATGCGGCCGAGTTGGTCCTCGGACATGCCGAGCGCGCGTCCGACGTCGCGCACGGCCATGCGCGGCCGATAGGTGATGACGTTCGCCGTCATGGCGGCGCCGCGCGCGCCGTACTTGGCGTAGACGTGCTGGATGACGCGCTCGCGCCGCTCGCCCGACGGCAGATCGAGATCGATGTCGGGCATGCGGTCGGCGGCGTTCGTCGCGCCCTCCACGCGCTCCTCGGACAAGAAGCGCTCGAAGAGCAATTCCATGCGCACGGGATCGACGGCCGTGATGCCGAGCAGGTAACAGACCGCCGAGTTCGCCGCCGAGCCGCGGCCCTGGATCATGATGCCCTCGGCCTTCGCGAACTCGACGATGTCCCACACGACGAGGAAGTACCCCGCGAGCCCGAGGCGTCCGATGATGCCGAGCTCGCGCTGCATTTGCTCGCGAACCTTGACGAGCAGCGAGTCACCGGGCGCGTAGCGGCGCGCGACGCCCGCCTCGCATAGCTTCGCGAGCGTGCTCTGCTCGGTCTCGCCGCGATCGACCTCGAACGTCGGGAAGACGTAGCCGAGGTCGGCGAGCGTGAACGCGCAGCGCTCGGCGATGGCGCGCGTCGCGCGCACGGCGGCCGGCAGATCGCGGAAGAGGGCGCGCATCTCGGCGGCCGGCTTGAGCCAGCGCTCGGCGTTCATGGGCAGGCGGCGGCCGATCTCGTCGACGGTCGCGCGGTGGCGCGCGCACGTGAGCACGTCGTGCAAGACGCGCTTGTCGGGCGTCGCGTAGCGGACGTCGTTCGTCGCGACGAGCCCGACGCCCGCGATGCTCGCCTGCGCGATCGTGGCGCGCGCGCGGCGGGCCTCGTCGGCGTCGTGGTGACGCTGCGCCTCGAGGAAGACGTTGCCGCGCCCGAAGGCCGCGACGAGATCGGGCAGGTCGGGGCGCGCCGTCGCGCCGCCGAGCGCGACGAGGCCCTCCGCGTGCTCGGCGAGCAGCGCGTGCGTCGCGGCCGGCCCTTGCTCCTTGCGGCGGCCCGTCCAGGCGCGCGTCAGCAGGCGGCACAGGTTCTGATAGCCGCGTCGATCCTCGACGAGCAGCAGCACGGGCGGGGGCGCGTCGCCGTGTTC
>DATAZS010000052.1:0-9505 GCA_036271915.1 Polyangia bacterium | reverse complement strand
TCAACCTCGACATGGTGGGCCGCCTGCGCGACAACAAGGTCACGGTCTTCGGCACGTCCTCGGCCGACGAGTGGAAGACGCTGCTCGCGCCCGCCTGCGCGAGCGCGCGCGTCGACTGCGCCGCCATCGACGGCGGTGGCTTCGGGCCCAGCGACCAGATGCCGTTCTACGCGGCGGGCGTGCCGGTCGTGCACTTCTTCACGGGCTCGCACGGCGACTATCACAAGCCGTCCGACACGGCCGCCAAGATCAACGCCGCGGGCGCGGGACAGATCGCGACGGCCGTCGCCGCCCTCGCGACCGCCGTCGCGACCCGCGCGCAACCGCTCTCCTTCCGGAAGATCCCCATGCCCGCGCCCGACGGCGACACGCGTTCCTTCAACGCCTCGCTCGGCACGGTGCCCGACTACGCTGGGCCGCCCGCCGGGACCTCCGGCGTCCTGCTCGCGGGCGTACGCCCCGGCGGCGCCGCCGAGATCGGCGGCCTCAAGCGCGGCGACATCCTCGTCCGCCTCGGACTGCACGACATCAGCAGCGTCGAGGACCTGATGTTCGCCCTCAACGCCAGCAAGCCCGGGGAGACCGTGACGGCCGTCGTAACGCGCGACGGCCGCGAGATTCGCCTGCCCGTGACGTTCACCGAGGGCCACCGGCCCAAGTGACCTCAGGTAAACAGTTGGTCGAGACGCGGCGCGCGGCGCGTAAGGCCTGGATCTTACGGAATAACTTGCGGGATCTGTTTCTGGAATCGGAGACCGTCATTTGGTGCGCGCCGAATCGACCTAGGGATGGAGATTCGTGACGTGGCTGCGTGATCCGGGCTGGCGGGAGCGCTTTCTCCGCGGAGACAAAGACGTGATCGAGGAAATATACAAGGCGACGTTCGAGGAGGTACGCAGGGCGGCGGGGACGGTCCTTCACGAGCCCGCCGATCGCGATGCCGTCGTCCACGAGGTCTACCTGGAGCTGCTGTCGAGCCGCGAGCTGCGCGAGAGCCACCGCGGCGGTCAGATGGGCGCGTGGTTGGGCGCCATCGCGCGCCATCAGGCGCTGGACTTCGCGCGCCGCGAGAGCCGCCTCACCGATCTTTCGGCCATCAACGAGGCCGCGACGAAGACCGATCCTCTGCAGGAGCTGCGTCGCGAGCTCGTTCGCTTCGCGTCGCGCCTCGAGCCGGAGCGACAGCGCCTCGTGCAGCTTCGCTACATCGAGGGCATGACTCAGATGGAGGCGGCGGCCGTGCTCGGCAAGCCGCGCTCGACGCTCGAGGACTGGGAGCACCAGTTCAAGCGCGCGCTGACGGCGCACCTCGCGGGCAAGAAGCCAGTCAGCGATCCGAAGGACGCGTCATGATCTGGTTCGGGCGCCACGCGGATCTCGGGCGGCACTTCTCAGGTGCGAGCACGCGCGCCGGCGATCGCCGTCTGTTCCATCACCTGAAGACGTGCGACGCTTGCCGCGACCAGTACCGCACGCTCGCGCTGCTCGAGGAGCTCGAGGGCAATGGCGGCGAGCGAGCCCGGACGCGGCTCGGACGCGGCCTGTTCGAGGCGCGTTCGCCGCGGCCCGCGCTCGTGAGCGCGGGGCTCGCCGTCGCGTTCGCGTGCGCGGCGCTCGTGTTCTCCGTGGGTCGGATGCCGGCGCCGTTTCATTCGACATCGTCGACATGGTCGGGCTTCACGGCGCGCGGCGGGTTGCCCGCGTTCGAGGCGCCGCAACCCTCGCTCGCGATTTATCGCGTGCCGCGCGACCGGAACAACCCGGAGCTGCTGGCCGCCTCCGACACGCAACGCGCGGGAAGCATCATCCACGCGGGCGAGTCGCTCGCGTTCTCGTACGTCAACCCGGAGGCCGTTGGCGCGTCGTTCGTCATGATCTTCGCGCGCAACGCCGAGGGTCGCATCTTCTGGTTCTGGCCCGCGTGGGACAAGGCGTCCGACGATCCGCAATCGCTCCCGATCGCGCAGGGACCAAGCTCTGTCGAGCTGCGCGAAGCGGTGCGGCACGAGCTGCAGCCGGGCGAGCTGACCATCGTGGGACTCTTCACGCCGAAGCCGCTGCATGTGCACGAAGTCGAGGCCGCCGTTGCCAACGGCCTGCAAGGATTGCAAGCTTTCCCTGGTCACGTTTGGACCGAAACGTTGGAGGTCAGCCGATGACATCCCCCTTCAAGCTGGCGCTGACCGGCGCCGCCTTCGCGAGCGTGCTCGCGCTCGGCGCGCGCGCGCAAGCCGCCCCACAACCTTTGTCGATCGCGATCGTCGTCGGCAGCAATCACAGCCCATCGGCGAACGTCGAGAGCCTGCGTTACGGCGACGACGACGCCGTTCAGAACGCGCGTACGCTCGCGCTGCTGGGCGCGCAGACGACGTTGCTCGTCGCGCCCGACGCCGAGACCCACGAGCTGTTCCCGAACACGCATCCTCAAGGTCCCGCGACGCGCGCGGCGCTGCGGGCGGCGTTCGACGGCGCGAAGGCGACCCTCGCGGCCGCGCACGCGTCGGGCCGGCCCACCGAGCTCTACTTCTTGTTCGCGGGGCACGGGGACATGGCCGACGGGCGTCCGTTCCTGCAGCTCGACGATGCGCGGCTGTGGCGCGAGGATCTCGCCGAGATGCTGCGCGACGCGGGCGCCGACGAGAATCACGTGCTCGTCGACGCGTGCTACGCGGCTTCGTTCGTGAGCGATCGCGGCCCCGGCGGCGATCGCGAGGAGCTGCCGCCCGGCTTCTCGCGCACGCAGGTCGCGTGGCCGAAGCGCACGGGCTTCCTCACAGCGCGCTCCGCGGACGGCCGGACGCACGAGTGGGCCGAGTACCAGTCGGGCGTGTTCTCGCACGAGCTGCGCTCGGGTCTCATGGGCGCAGCCGACGTCAACGTCGACGGCAAGGTCACCTACCGCGAGATCGCGGCCTTCGTGACTCGCGCCAACGAGGCCATCCCAAATCGCCGTTACCGCCCCGAGGTCTCGACGATGCCGCCCGGCGGCGATCTGGACGCGATCCTTGCGACTCTGCCCGCGGGCCCGATGGTGCTCGAAATGAACGTCGCGCCGACGGGGCGCTCGTACGTCGAAACCGAGAAGGGCGTCCGCCTCGTCGACATGCACCAGGGGCTGGGCGCGCCCATCCGCCTGCGCCTCCCCGTCGACATGGGCAACCTGTTCGTCGAAGAGGTCGACGGCGTGAGCAACGAGCCCACGCGGGAGTTCCGCTTCGCGCCGCACGCCGGCCAAATCCTGTTGTCGGCGCTCACGCCCGAGACGACGACGCTCCGAGCTCGTGGCGCCGGCCACGAGGCGTTCCTGCACCTGTTCGCGCGGCCGTTCGACGCCGCCGCCGTGACCTCCTTCGAGCTCGACGATACCGACGCCGCCGAGCTCGCGTGGGAGCAGAAGGTCGACGACGCGCGCAACCAGCGGACGTTCAGGCGCAAGCTCGCGCTGGGGGCGCTGGGATTGGGCGTCGCGACCGCGGCCGTTGGCGGCTGGTCCCTTTGGTCAGCACATCAGCTCTATGACGAATACGGCAAGAAGGGTGCTTACAACCAACATGCTTCAACCGAAGAGGGCCAACGCAACGTCGCGGGCACTGTCCTGCTCGGCGTCGCCGGCGCTTCGGCGATCACAGGCGCGCTGCTCTATTTTTGGCCTTCGGCGCCCAATTTGTCGGTCGCATCGGCGCCCGGGTGCGAGGCTTGTCTTGCGTACCAGCGATCGTTCTGAGCCGTCCTGAGTCGTCCGATCCCCTCCAGCCGAGCCCCGCCGGCGGGGCGGCTCAGCATCAATGTAGGCCGAAGTAGGTCTAACAGCGCAGTACTGGTGCGTTCGTAGGCAGAAATTTGCGCACACTTCCTTCAGATCCTATTTAATTTATGGGTGATGAGGGCGCTCCCGAGGCGAAGCTTTGCCCGGCTCTCCCCGCTTGCGGTGCTGGTCATCGCTGCGTGCGCGCCCCCGTTTGATCGCGGCGGGCGGCCGCCGCCGTGCCTGGACGGATACACTCTCTGTGACGCCACCGGAATCTGTCTTCCAACTGCGGCGTCGAGCTCGGGTGCGGACGGTGGGTTTTCAGCCGGCGCGTGCCCAATGGCCGTATCGGTCAGGCAAGGTGGAACGACGGTTCTCCGCGCGCCCTATGCGCGTCTTGGCGATATCGCGAGCGTGAGCAATTCGAGCGACGTCACCGCAGAACCGCAGATCGCCGCCGACGGATCCGTCGTCGGCGTCTTGTTGACGGCGCGCCACGGGGCGCCGATCGGCGCGCTCGGCGTCGACATGAAGACCGAACGCGAGGTGACGATCACGTCGGCCTCGGGCGGCGCTGCGGCGACACGTCACGTGAAGGTTTTGGTGTCAGCCATCTTCGCCGTCGGGCCCGGTGGGACCCCAGCCGGGATCGACGCCACGAACGACGGAACGTTGGACCAACCCTTCGCAACGTTCGCGAAGGCGGCGAGCGTCGCGCAGAACGGTGACACGATCTATCTTCGAAACGGCGCCTCTTCGGTCGGCGTCGGCAACACAGCGGATGCGCCGGCCATCACATTGCAAGACGGCGTCACCGTGCTGGGAAATGACAATGCCGGCACTATCGACAATCCACAGCTGGGGTCGACTGAGCTGACGATGGAGATCGATCTCGTCGGAGGCGCGGCCTTCTCGGACGTCACGCTCGACGGGCACCGCCTCATCGTCACGGCCCCCGGCAGTCAGCTCGTGCTCCAGAATTCGTTGATCAACGAAGGGATCACGCTCGATGCCAAGGCCAGCATCGAGAACGCTGGCGCCAGGCCCACGAACCTTCACGTCTACGGCGGCTCCCTGGCCAACAACAGCGACGTTGCCCTAAGCCCCTTGTGGGTCGCGGCTGACGGAGCGACCGTTACGATCGAGGACGGAGCCCGTGTCAGCACGACGGAGCTGGCTGGCAACGGAGGAATCGGTCCCATGACCGCCGCCATTCTCTTTGAGGGTCACGCGCAAACTCTCACGATCCTCGATGGTGCGATTGTCTTCAACCTCAACGGTCCCGCGATCCAGCTGTCCGGCCCGGCCGATCTCGAAGTCGGCAGCGCCACTGTGGAAGGCGACCTCGACATCGTCGATCCCGCAAGCACGGCGCACATCGCCGGAACGCACTTCTATCTCGCCGAGAACAAGGGGCAGATTCAGTTCGCGGGCGCGACCCTCGATATCGACAATAGCGACTTTACGGGATTGGCCGTCGTGCAAAACTATACGAAGAGCCATGTGAAGATGCGCAACTCGACGGTGAGTCTGTACGCGCAGGTTGGATACAATCTGCTCGCAGGAACGCTCGACCTCGGGACGCAATTCGACCAGGGCAACAACGTCTTCACATCGTCGATGCCAACGAGCGGCGTGCTCGCGCCGCCGACGGCGCTGATCGTGGAGTCGGACGGAGACGGTGTCGCGGTCACCTCGAGCGCGACGTCGTTCGACACCGTGACGCCCGGCATGTGTGAGCTGACGGCCGAGCACGGATGGCCGGGGATCGTTACGATCACGCACGGCGCAAAGGTCGACTTCTTCTAATAAGCGCGTCCGACGACGCCACGGCGTGAGCGCCGCGCGCGCTCAGAGCGTGATGGCGTTGACGAGGGACGGGACGCCGCGCGCGCCGGACGCCGCGATGTCGAGGACGACGACGCGCGCGCCCGCGCCGAGATCGCGGCGCGCGGCTTCGAGGGTCGCGGCGAGCGGATCCGCGCCCTCGGGCACGGAGAGATCGACCGACGTTACGCCCCAGGCGAGGCGCAGGCGGCGCGTCGTCGAGGGATCGCGGCTGTAGGCGAGGATCGGGCGGCGCGGGCGGAACGCCGCCAGGCGCAGCGCCGAGACGCCCGTGCGCGTCGGCGCGACGATCGCGGCGGCGTCGAGATCCTCGGCGAGCTGCGCCGCGGCCGCCGCGAGCGCGTTGCCCTCCTGCAAGTGCGTCGGACCCTCGTGGCGGCGCAGCAGCGGCTCGGTCTCGCCGAGCACGCGCGCCATCATGTCGACGGCGGCCACGGGATCGCGCCCGACGGCCGTCTCCTCGGACAGCATGACGGCGTCCGTGCCGTCGAGGACGGCGTTGGCGACGTCGGTGACCTCCGCGCGCGTCGGCAGCGGGCTCGACACCATCGACATCAGCATCTGCGTCGCCGTGATGATGGGACGGCCCGCGCGGTTGGCGGCGTGGATGAGGCGCTTCTGCGCCGCCGGCACACGCTCGATCGGGATCTCGACGCCCAGATCGCCGCGCGCCACCATGATGGCGTCGGACGCCATGAGGATCGCGTCGATGCGCTCGAGCGCTTGCTGCTTCTCGATCTTCGCGATGAGCGGCAGCGACGTGAGCTTGCGAACCTCGGCGAGATCTTGTTCGTGCCTCACGTACGAGACGGCCACGTAGTCGGGATCGAGCAGGTGAAGGTCGGCGAGGTTGGCGCGATCTTTGTCCGTGACACCCGACAGCGACGACATGTCGCGCGGGAGGTTCACGCCCTTGCGCGAACGCAGCGTTCCGCCGACGCGCACGCGACACACGACGTGGTCGATCGCGACCGACGTCGTCTCGAGCGCGATCGTGCCGTCGGCGACGTACACGGGATCGCCGGGGCGCACGCGCCCGAACAGCGTCGGATCGCCGACGGGCACGCCACCCGCGCCCAACGTGACCGTGTCACCTGCCGCGACCGGGATCTCTTGCGGCAGATCGCCGAGGCGCAGCTTCGGACCCGCGAGATCGACGAGCACGGCGATGTCGGGGCGATGCGCGCGCGCGCGCGCGACGCGCGCCTCCTGATCGCGCGGCGAGGCGTGCGACAGGTTGATCCGCAACACGTCGACGCCGGCGTCGATCAAACGCTCGAGGGCGCCCGGCGCATCTTGCGCCGGACCAACAGTGGCGATGATCCTCGTGCGGCGGTTCGTCATGCCCGGACACTCTGCGCAGATCGCCGCCGATTCGTCACTCGGAATCCGGCCGTCCGACAGTGACGATTCTCGTCGGTGAGAGCGGCGGCCGGGCCACGTGTCGTGATTGTCAACGACGAGGCGCGCGCGGCGCCTCCTCGAGGCCTTCGTGTGCGCGCGCCGCGCGCCAAAAAATCGCCCGCGGCCCGAGTCTGGCCGCGCCGGTCGCCTCACGGTACTCTACGTCACGCAATTGGCCGCGCGTTGAATGAGCCTGATGCCTCGGTGCCGTCCCGTCCAAATACGTCGACCGTCGGTGCGTTCCGCGTGGCCGCCGTGCTGCTCGGGCTCGGCGTGGCGCCGGCCGTCGCGGAGGTTCCCGTGAGCGATGCCGCCTATCGGGTCGAGGTCGCGCAGTGGCGGCGACAGCGGGACGAGCGTCTGCGCGCGCCTGACGGGTGGCTCAGCCTCGTGGGGCTGCACTGGCTCGCGCTCGGCCCGAACCGATTCGGCGGCGCGCCGGACGACGACGTGCCGTTGCCGAGCCCCGTGCCCGCGCACGCGGGGACGTTCGTCGTCGAAGGACGCGAGGCGCACTTCGGCGTTCGCGTCGACGTCCCCGAGCGTACGCCGGTCGCGGTGAACGGAGACGCGGCGCGCTCGGGTCCCGTGCATACGGATGCGACGCCGACGCCCGACGTCTTTTCGCTGGGCACCTTGTCGTGGCAGGTGATCGAACGCGGCGCGCGCGTCGGCGTGCGCGTGCGCGACAGCGCGAGCCCGGCGCGGCGCACGTTCGCCGGGTCGACGTGGTATGCGATCGATCCCGCGTATCGCGTCGTCGCGCGCTTCGCGCCCCACGCGGCGCCGATCGAGATCGTCGTGCCCGACGCGGCAGGCGGACAGCAAAAGTTGAAGAGCCCCGGCACTCTGACGTTCACGCTGCGCGGCGAGGTGCAGCACCTCGATCCCACGCTGGACGGCGACGACCCCGACGATCAAATGCTCGTGTTCCGCGACGCGACGTCGGCGCACACGACATACGGCGCGGGCCGCTTCGTGCGCGCGCTGCGCCAGAAGGACGGCACGTTCATCGTCGACTTCAACCGCGCCTACGCGCCGCCGTGCGCGTTCACGCCCTACGCGACGTGCCCGCTGCCGCCGCCGCAGAACCGCATTCACATCGCCGTCGAGGCGGGCGACAAGAGCGGCGCCGATCACGACGGCGCAAAGCCGCCCGGTCACCCATGACCGCGTGGTACTTTGAGGGGCCGAAGGGCCATCCCGGATGACTCTCCAGTCGCGATACACGATCCTCCGCAAGATCACGGACGGCGGCACGGCCGAGATCTTCCTCGCGAAGCAGCAGGGCGCGCACGGCTTCGAGAAGATGGTCGTGCTCAAGCGCATCTTCACGGCGTTCTACGCGGACCCGCAGTTCCGGCACATGCTCGTCGACGAGGCGCACATCGCGATGACGCTGTCGCACAGCAACATCGTGCAGGTGCTCGACCTCGGCGAGGTCGACGGGCGCTACTTCCTGGCGCTCGAGCTCGTCGACGGCTGGACGCTCGACCGCACGCTCAAGCGCGCGCAGGCCGCGGGCGTGCCGTTCCCGCCCGCGCTCGCGCTGTACGTCACGGCCGAGATCGGCCGCGCGCTCGCCTACGCGCACGCGAAGCAGCGCGAGGGCAAGCCGCTCGGCATCGTCCACCGCGACGTGAGCCCGCACAACGTGCTGCTGTCGGCCGAGGGCGAGGTCAAGCTCACCGACTTCGGCATCGCGAAGGCGCAAAACCGCAAAGAGAAGAGCCTGGGCAACATGATCAAGGGGAAGATCTCCTTCATGTCGCCCGAGCAGGCCGCGGGCGCGCCGCTCGACGCGCGCTCCGATCTCTTCTCGCTGGGCACGATGCTCTACGTGATGATCACGAGGCGCCTGCCCTTCGATGCGGCGACGGACTACGAGACGCTCATGCTCGTGAAGAGCGGTGACTACCTGCCGCCCGAGACGGCGCGGCCCGGCCTCAACCCCGAGCTCTATCGCGTCATCCGCAAGGCGATGAGCAAGTCGGCCGACGAGCGCTACCAGAAGGCCGAGGAGATGCTCATCGACGTCGAGCAGGTCATGCGGCTCGCGTTCCGCGCCGTGGGACAGACCGAGCTGCAGCGCTGGCTCGCCGATCTGTCGAACAAGGACGGCGTACCGGCCCTCACGCGCGAGACGCCGCCCGCGGCCGACACGATCGTCGATCAACGCGCGGCCGGATCGCGGCCCGGCACCGCCGGCAAGCCCACGCCTGCGTCGGGCGAAGACTCTGGCCTCGTGCTCGATCTCGGCGACGCCGTCGAGGTGACGCACGGCGGACCGCCGCCTCGACCGCCGGCCGCGCCGTATCCGCACGCGGGCCCGACCGAGCCGATGATGCGCCCGCCGGGCATGATGTCGCCCGAAGAGAAGCTGGCGGCCGTCCAGGTCGGCCGAACGAAACCGGCGAGCGAGAAGATCGAGTCGGTGCTGCCGTGGTACAGGCGGCGCGTCGGCATCGTCGTCTTGGCGCTCGTGCTCGTGTTCGGTGTCGCGGT
>DATAZS010000051.1:0-2347 GCA_036271915.1 Polyangia bacterium | reverse complement strand
GCGCCGCTCGTCGACCGCGTCGAAGAGCTGCGCCTCATCAACACCTATCACCTCTTCGCCTCGATCACGCGCGAGCGCATCGAGCCCGAGCTGCAGACGCTCGGCCCCGACGGCGAATGGGTCGCGCACGATCTCCGTTACAAGCCCGGCGCCGTCACGCGCGCGCCGCCCTTCGTGGCGCCGCACCAGCCGCGCCTCGACTTCCAGCTCTGGTTCCACGGCCTGGCTTACACGCGCGGCCAGCCGCCCTACGTCCGCATGCTCCTGCGGCGAATGTGCGAAGATGCCGACGCCGTGCGCCCCTTCTTCGAGGACTCGACGCGCGACGCGCTGCCGGACCACCCGCGCGCCGTCCGCGTCGCCTATTGGCAGTATCACTTCACGACGCCGGACGTGCGCCGCGCCACGGGCGCGTGGTGGCGCCGCGAGCTCCTCGGCACGACCGAGCCCCTGCCCTGCCCAACCGCACCATGACGACCGCCGCCGTCGCTGCCGCTGGGCCACGCAAGGCCTCGCTCGGCACGCTGTTCTTCACGGTGTTCCTCGACCTGCTCGGCTTCGGGCTCGTCATCCCGTTCCTGCCGGGCCTCGCGCGCGACCTGGGCGCGAGCAACTTCGTCGCGACGCTGCCGGGCGCGGCGTACTCGCTCATGCAGTTCCTGTTCATCCCCGTGTGGGGGCGGCTGTCGGACCGCGTGGGCCGTCGGCCCGTCTTGCTGTGGAGCATCGCCGCGTCCTCGTTCGGCATGGCCATGCTCGGCTTCGGCAACTCTTTGCTGTGGCTATTCGTCGCGCGCCTGTGGAGCGGCGTCGCGACCGCCAACATCGCCGTCGCGCAGGCCTACATCGCCGACGTCACGACGCCCGAGACGCGCGCGCGCGGCATGGGCCTCATCGGCATGGCCTTCGGCCTCGGCTTCATCTTCGGCCCGGCCGTGGGCGGGATCCTCTCGCGCTACCCGGTGCCGGGGATCGCGCAGGTCGGCGCGTTGCCGGCGCTCGTCGCCTCGGCGCTCTCGTTGATCAACCTCATGCTCGCGCTGCGCACGCTGCCCGAGTCGCTGCCGCCCGAAAAGCGCGGCCGCAGCCTGCGGCGCGCCGTGCCGCTCGACCTCGCGGCCTTCCGCACCGCCATTCAAGTGCCCGGCGTCGGCGTCGCCGTCGCGACGAACTTCTTCGTCATCATGTGGTTCTCCGGCATGGAGCAGACCTTCCGCCTCTTCACCGACGACGTGTTCGGCATGACGGCTGCGGCGACGGGCGCGATCTTCACCGTCGTCGGCGTCGTGAGCGCCGGTGTGCAGGGCGGCCTCGTGAGCCGGCTCGTGCGCCGCTTCGGCGAAGCGCGCCTCATCGTCGCGGGGCCATTGATCCTCGCCGTCGCGTTCGCGCTGCTGGCCGCGAGCCCGATGTTCGGCCCGGCCGCGCACGTGGTCTTGTACGGCTCGAGCGGGCTCATCGCGCTCGGCAGCGGGATCGTGCAGCCGTCGCTGCCCTCATACGTCTCACGCCGCGCCGCCGCGACCGGTCAGGGGCTCGCGCTCGGCACGCTGCAATCGGCGTCAGCCCTGGGCCGCGTCGTGGGTCCCGCAATCGGCGGCTTGCTCTACTCGTCGTTCAGCGCGACGGCGCCCTACACCTTCGGCGCTGTCGGCTTGCTCTTCGCCGCGATCCTCGCCGCCGCGCGCCTGCCCGACTAGATCGAGTTGGGCCCGCTGCCCGTCGGGCGCTTCGCGGGCTTGGGCGTCGTCTCCGTGCCGTGCAGGCAGACGCGGTTGCGGCCCGTGCGCTTGGCCTCGTACAGCGCCTTGTCCGACGCCGCGAGGAACTGCGCGTGGTCGACGACCGCCGTGTCGGGGATCGCGGCGATGCCGAGGCTGATCGTCACGGGGATCGTCTTGGCGCCGAACGAGAACGTGTGCGCCTCCACCGTGCGGCGCAGACGGTCGGCCACGATGCGCGCGCCCTCGAGATCCGTGCCGCGGCAGAGCACCGTGAACTCCTCGCCGCCGAAGCGCGCGAGCACGTCCTCCGTGCGCACGAGCGTCGCCATGAGCTGCGACAGCTCCGACAGCACGAAGTCGCCCGCGGGGTGGCCGTGCGTGTCGTTGATGCGCTTGAAGTAGTCGATGTCGAGGAAGATGAGCGCGAGCGGCGAGCCGTGGCGCGCCGCGTACGCGAACTCCTTCTCGAGGTAGTCCGTGAAGTACTTCTTGTTGAAGACCTTCGTGAGGCCGTCGCGCAGCGCCGACTCGTACATCTGGCGCTGGAAGACCTCGTCGAGGTAGTCGTGGTACGTGAACTTCAGGATCGTGGTGGAGCCCACCATGATCTTGTCGCCGTCGGC
>DATAZS010000050.1:0-5778 GCA_036271915.1 Polyangia bacterium | reverse complement strand
GGGCAAGTTCCTCGACCCGCTCGCCGACAAGCTCATCGTGACGGCCGTGCTCGTGTTCATGGTGGCGCTCGGTCGCGTGCCTGCCTGGATCGTCGTCGTGCTCATCGCGCGCGATCTCGCGATCAACGGCCTGCGCAGCGTCGCCTCGGCGCAGGGCCTCGTCATCGCCGCGAGCGATGGCGGCAAGATCAAGACGGCGCTGCAGCTCGTCGCCATCATGATGCTGCTCATCCACTTTCGTTATCCCGTCCTCGGCACGACCATCCAGCCGATCGACTACCACCGCGTCGGGCTCGTCGTGCTCTATATCTCGACGGCGGCGTCGTTGATCTCGGGCGCGCAGTACCTGCAGAGCTTTTTCTACGCCGTCGTGCGCCAGTCGCGCCAGGCGACGTGATCGCGCTCGCGGGTCCCGCGCTCGCGGTCGACGAGGCGGCGCGGCGCGCGGCGACGGCGCCGGGCGCGTTCTGGCTGAGCGCGCCGGCGGCCGACGAGGTCACGATCGCGCGCGACTTCGTGGGCGCCGCGCCCACGCGCGTCGTGCGTGGCGACGACGTCGAGGCGCTCGCGCGCGCGTGGGCCGAAGAGCGCGCGCGCTGGGGCGCGCTCGCCTCGGGCGACGCGCCAGGCGTCGTGCCGCTCGCCGCGGGCTGGCTGTCGTACGATCTCGGCCGACGTTGGGTCGGGCTGCCGCCGCGCGCCCCCGATCCCGTCGTCGCGCCGTACGCGCCGCTCGAGTTTCATTTTCACGACGCGGTCTGGATCCGCGAGGGGGACGGCGCCGCCACGATCTTCGCGCGCGACGAGGCGGCGGCGCGGCGCTTGTTGGCGCGGCTCGAGACCCCGGCGCCGCGCGCGCCGTACGCACCACCGGGGGCGCTCATGCCCGACGCCGCGGCGGACGTCTACCTCGACGGCGCGCGCCGCGTGCTCGAGTACCTGCGCGCGGGCGACGCCTATCAGGTCAACCTCGCGCGCCGCGTGTCGGCGCCGTTCGCGGGCGCGCCCGTCGAGCTCGCGGCGGCGCTGCGTGCGCGCGCGCCCGCGCCGTTCGCGGCGTTCATCGACGCGGCCGACGGCGGCGCCGCGCTCGTCGGCAACTCGCCCGAGCGCTTCCTCGCGCTCGACGGCCGCGGCGGCATCGAGACGCGCCCCATCAAGGGAACGCGGAAGCTCGGCGCGCGCGCCGAGCTGCTGGCGTCCGAGAAGGATCGCGCCGAGCACGTCATGATCGTCGACCTCGAGCGCAACGATCTCGGGCGCGTGTGCCAGACGGGCAGCGTCGTCGTCGAGGGCGTCGCGCGCGTCCTCGATCTGCCGACGGTGCACCACCTCGTGAGCACGGTGCGCGGGCGCCTGCGCCCGGGCGTCGGCCTCGCGGCGCTGCTCGCGGCGACGTTCCCCGGCGGCTCGATCACGGGCGCGCCCAAGCGCCGCGCCATGCAGATCATCGACGCGCTCGAGCCGTGCGCGCGCGGCCCCTACACGGGCGCGACGGGCTGGCTCGGCGTCGCGGGCGATCTCGATCTCGCCGTCGCGATCCGCACGGCGCTCGTGAGCGGCGGCCGGCTGTCGCTCTCGCTCGGCGGCGGCATCGTCGTCGACTCGACGCCCGAGGACGAGTGGGCCGAGACCGAGGTCAAGGCGCGGGCGTTCGCACGCCTCTGCGGATGAACGCGGCCACACAGGCCGCGAACAGCACGACGCTCACGAGCTGACCCACCGACAGCAGCTCGGGCTCGGTCGTGGGCACGCCCAGCAGCGCGGCGAGGCGCGGCGTCGAGAGCTCGACGATGTAGCGGCGCGCGAAGTCGCCGCGGAAGAGCTCGACGACGAAGCGCAGCACGGAGTAGAGCGCGCCGTAGAGCAGCATGAGCGTGCCTGGCCGCGCGCGCAGCCGCGGCCGCAGCGCCATGAGCAGCGCGAAGATCGCGAGCTCGCCGCCGGCCTCGTACAGCTGCGTGGGGTGCAGCGGCGGCGTGAACGACGCGCCCGGCGACAGCTGCCCCACGGAGCCGAGCTCGTCGAACGCGATGCTGCCCGCGGGGAACGCCACGCCCCACGGTCCGCTCGGCTTGCCGAAGCAGCACCCGGCCGCGAAGCAGCCCAGGCGGCCGAGCACGTGACCCACGGCGACGCCGGGCGCGAATACGTCGCCCAGCACCCAGAACGACCAGCGCTCGCGGCGCGCGAAGACGACGGCGACGATCGCCGCGCCCACGATGCCGCCGTAGAACACGAGCCCGCCCTCCCACACCTGCACGAGGCGCGTGCAGTCGGACAGCGCGCGCAGCAGGCCGCGCGGCTCGTCGGGATCGCCCATGCACGCCCGCACGAAAGAGTGCAGGTTGACGAGGCCATACGCGACGCGCGAGCCGACGAGGCCCGCGACCGTGGCCCAGAACGCGAAGTCGAGCACGCGCCCGACGTCGAGGCCGCGCCGCCGCGCCTCACGCGCCCCGAGCGCGATCCCGACGGCGAGCCCCACGGCGATGAGCAAGCCGTAGGTGTGGACACCCACCTCGTGCCCGCCCACGGGGACGGAGAAGAAGAGGGGGCGCATGCGTCGCGCGCCTTCTCCTCAGGCCGACGACGCGGTGGTGGACGTCGACGCCGGCGGCGCGGGCGCGCGCAGCATGTCGAGCATGACGAGCCCCACGCCGACGCAGAGCGCGGCGTCGGCGACGTTGAACGTCGGCCACTCGTGCGTCTTGACGCGCCAGACGATGAAGTCGGTCACGCGCCCATAGTTGATGCGATCGATGACGTTGCCGAGCGCGCCGCCGCCCACGAGGCCGAGCGCGATCTGCAGCCGCGACGCGTTCGGGTCGAGCTTGCGCAGGTAGACGATGACGAGCCCGAACGCGGCGACGGCGCCGAGCGTGAGCAACAGGCGCCCGCCGGGCAGCCGCTGCAGCATGCCGAACGCGACGCCCGGGTTCTCCGAGTAGCGCAGGTCGAAGAAGCCGTCGATGACGACCTTCGGGTTGAAGGGCCCGCGCGGCTTGAGGACCTCGCGCGCGAGGGCCTTCGTCCATTGATCGAGGCCGAGGCTGAGCGCGAGGAACGCGCCAAATAAGACGTACTTGCGGGTGGGGGTCGTGCTCACGACAGGGTCTCCGGGGGAAGTTGGGCGACGACGGCGGCGCAGCGCGCGCAGAGGTTGGGCTCGACGGCGGGACCGACGGCCTCGCCCGTGCGCCGCCAGCAGCGCGGGCACTCGGGCAAGGGCGCCTCGTCGATCGCGATCTCGGTGGCGCCGGACGCATCAGCGGCGTCGAGCTCGATCTTCGACACGCCCGTGAGCTCCGTGAGCAACCCGAGGTTCCACTGCCAGTGCGGACGCTCGTCGCGCGCCGGCTTGACGCGGACGCGCGCCTCGAGCGGCTTGTGCCCCGCGGCGCGGAACTTCTCGAGCGGCTGCAGGATCGCCTCGCGCCGCGGCCGGATCTCGTCGGTCCAGCGCTTGTTGGGGTTGCCCATCTTCTCGCCCTCGTCGACGAGGCGCAGCGACGCGTGCACGTCGAACGGCTCGCCCGTCGTGCGCGCGAGCTCGTCGGCCACGTCCTGCGCCGTGAAGCACAGCACGGGCGCCATCCAGATCGCGATCGTGCGCGTCATCTCGTGCACGGCCGTCTGCACGCTGCGCCGCGCGTGTCCGCCGGGCGCCTCGCAGTAGAGCGCGTCCTTGATCGGGTCGAGGTACTCGGCCGAGATCGTGATGACGTAGTCGTTCATGAGGCGCACGACCTCGTGGAACGAGAAGCGCTTGTAGGCGTCGAAGATCTGGTGATCGCGCTCGCGCAGCACGCCGAGCGCGAGGATGTCGAGCTCGCGCAGGTCGTGATCGGCGACGACGTCACGCGACGGCACGAAGTCGTACAGGTTCGACAGCAGGAAGCGGCACGTGTTGCGGATCTTGCGGTACGACTCGCCCAGCTGGTTGAGGATCGTCTGCGAAAAGACGATGTCGCCCTGGTAGTCGGAGGCCGCCGTCCACAGCCGCAGCAGCTCGGCGCCGTTCTTCTCCATCCACACGATCGGATCGACGTAGTCGATTTTAGCGCCCGAGGCGCGTGCCTTCGCGATCTCGGACTTCGAGTAGACCTTGCCGCGCTCGTCGAGCACCCAGCCGTGCGTGAGGACGGCCTTGTACGGCGCAGAGTGGTCGACGCGCGTCGCCGCGCCCGTGAGCAGGGCAGAGTGGAACCACCCGCGGTGCTGGTCCGAACCTTCTAGATAAAGGTCGACCTTCTCGCCCTTCGCGACGAGCTTGCCCTCGGCGACGGCCGCCCATGACACGCCCGACTCGAACCACACGTCGACGATGTCGTGCTGCTTCTCCCACTTCGATCCGCCGCACGCGCACACGGGCGCGGGCGTCGGCAGCAGCTCGGCCGCTTCGCGCGAGAACCACACGTTCGAGCCGTCCTTGGCGAAGGTCTCGGCCACGTGCTCCATAACCGTGGGCTCGAGCAAATCCTTCCGGCAATCGCCGCAGCGGAACGCCGGGATGGGCACGCCCCACACGCGCTGGCGCGAGAGGCACCAGTCGGGCCGCGCCTCGATCATGCCGCGGATGCGGTTCTCGCCCCACGACGGGATCCAGCGCGTCTCGCCGATCGCCGTGAGCGCCTGCGCGCGCAACGACGCGGCGTCGTCGGCCTCGCCGAGGCGCGCGAACCATTGCTCGGTCGCGCGGAAGATGATCGGATTCTTGCAGCGCCAGCAGCACGGGTAGGAGTGCTTGATGGACTCGCCCGGCTTGTTCAGCAGCAACCCGCGCTCTGCGAGCTCCTTGACGATGATGGGGTTCGCATCGAACACCTTCATGCCGACGTACGCGGCCGGCACGCTCGCCTCGAAGCGGCCGCTCGCGTCGACGGGGGCGTAGATCGGCAGGCGCTGCTCGCGTCCCACGATGTAGTCGTCGGCGCCGTGGCCGGGCGCCGTGTGGACGAGGCCTGTGCCGGCCTCGAGCGTCGCGTGACGCGCGAAGAACAACCGGTATATGCCGTCGGTCGAGCTGTTGGCGGCGCTCTTGATGACCTCGGCGTTCGGGTCGACGGGGTAGGGCGGCTTATAAACGACGCCCTCGAGCGCGCGCAGCTCGGCGCGCGAGATCGTGATCCACGTCGACGCGTCGGCGACGATCCCCGTCGCGGCCAAGAACGCCTCGGCGCGGCCCGCAGCCACGATCAGGTATTCGTCGCCATGGGGAATCGCGACGTAGTCGAGCTCGGGATTCGCGACGACCGCCAGGTTGGCCGGCAAGGTCCACGGCGTCGTGGTCCAGATCACGAGCGCCACGGGCTTGCCCGCGAGCGCTGGGATGGCTTTGCCTGGGCTCTCGACCAAAGGCATGCGCACGTAGATCGACGGCGACGAATGATCCTCGTACTCGACCTCGGCCTCGGCGAGCGCCGTGCGGTGCACGAGGCACCAGTGCACGGGCTTCTTGTCGCGGTAGACGAGCCCGCGTCGCGCGAACTCGGCGAGCTTGCGCACGATCGTCGCCTCGTAGTCCTTGGCGAGCGTGAGGTACGGATCGTCCCACTGCCCCCAGCAGCCGAGGCGCTTGAACTCGCCGCGCATGACGTCGACGTACTTGAGCGCGTGCTCCTCGCACTTGCGCCGGAAGGCCGCGGCGTCGAGCGCCTTCGCGTCCTTGCCCAGCTCCTTCTCGACCTGCTGCTCGATGGGCAGCCCGTGACAGTCCCAGCCCGGCCGGAACACGGCGCGCTTGCCCATGAGCAGCTGCGAGCGTACGACGATGTC
>DATAZS010000049.1:0-2807 GCA_036271915.1 Polyangia bacterium | reverse complement strand
CGAAGCGGCCTCGAGCGAGGTCAGCGCGGGCAGCTTCGCGACCTTCGCGAGCGTCGTCAGATCGACGTTGATCAGCCTGAGCGACTCCAACCTCGGGAGGCGCCACAGCGGCTCGAGACGCCTGACGGAAAGAGCGGCCCATCGAGTGAGTGAAAGCCACTCGACGGAAGGCGGAACATGCTCAAGAGACATTTCGCTCCACGCCAGATCGAGGCGTCGGAGTTTCAACGAACCGAGCGCTTCGAGATCGGCGATCGATCGGTCTCGGAAACTGAGGCCGTCGAGAGCCTCGTTGTCGAACCAACCTGCGTGAACCGGCTGATGGGATTCGACGCGGAGGTTCACGACATGAGAGAAGCATCGCGCCGTCTCCTCGTCGATCGCTGCGTCGTACCCGAGGAAGAGCTCTCGAACGCCAGGAACTGGGCTGCGGCAACGGAACGGCGCCGCCGCATAAAGGCCACGCACGCCCGACGTCGAAGACGCGTCGAGATCCTTAGGCTCCCGGACCGTCACATAGGCCGCACGACGCCCGTAAGGCGGGAGCGCACGAATGGCCTCCTTTAGATCTCGCCGTGGAAACAGCAGATCGAAGGGAGGCGTTCCGCGAGGGCGTTTCGAAGGCGCCACGCGCCGACTGTCGCACGGCCGTTCGCGGCTTCAAACCCGCCGGACTAAGAACGCCCGAGCGTGAGCAACTCCGCCGGCGCGTCGACGAGCCAGTCGGGCTTCTCGGCGGCGAGCTGGTCGCGGGGCGTGTAGCCCCAGGTGGCGGCGGCGGAGCGGCAGCCGGCGGCGTGGGCGACGCGGACGTCGGGCAGGCCGTCGCCCACGAACAGCGTCCCTGTGGGCGCGACGGCGTGGCGCGCGCAGACGGCGAGCGCGATCTCGGGCGACGGCTTGCGCGGGTAGCCGTCGCCGTCGCCCAGGATCTCGGCGAAGAATGCGTCGAGGGCGAGAGCGTGCAGGAGCTCGCGCGCCATGCCGCCGGGCTTGTTCGTGACGACGGCGCATGGCGTGCCCGCGGCGCGCAGGCGCTCGAGCACGTCGACGATGCCGGGATACGGCTTCGTGGCGACGCACAGGTTCGCGGCGTACTGGACCTTGAAGTGCTCGAACAGCCGCTCTTGATCGACGTCGGACGTGCGCGCGGCGGCGCGCTCGACGAGCTTGGCGGCGCCGTCGCCGACGTAGCTCTTCACGACGGGCAGCGGGTACGTGGGGTGCCCGAGGTCGGCGAGCGCGGCGTTGAGCGCGGCGGCGATGTCAGGCGCCGAGTCGACGAGCGTGCCGTCGAGATCGAAGAGCACGAGCTTGGGCGTCATCGTCATGCGCGCCGACATTAGACGTGCGCGCGAACGAGATCCATCGCGGCGACGTCCTTGCCGATGTCCACGTCGGGCAGTAGCTTTGCGGCCGAAAGGGAGGGTTTGCAATGAGCGCAAAAGAGGTCGGAGCGAAGTACGTCGCGATGGTCAAAGAGGGGAAGCACGGCGAGATCGTCACGGAGCTGTTCTCGAAGGACGCCGTGAGCGTCGAGGCGTTCGCGCCTCCGGGCATGGACCGCACCGTGAAGGGCGTCGACGGGATCCTCGGCAAGAGCAAGTGGTGGAACGAGAACCACGTCGTACACAAGGCCGAGGTGTTCGGGCCCTACCCGCACGACGATCGCTTCGCCGTGCGCTTCCTCTACGACATCACGAACAAGCCGTCGCAGAAGCGGATGACGATGGACGAGGTGGGTTTGTTCACGGTCGTGGGCGGCAAGATCGTCAAGGAAGAGTTCTTCTACGAAGCTGGCTGACCCCCGGCGTCCCCCCGCGGGCGCCGTCAGCGGCGGCCTCCCGCGGGGTACACTCGGCCCGTCCATGGCCGACGACGCCCCGAAGAAGACCCCGCGCGCGCCCGTGACGATGCGCGAGACGCAATCGGGGCTGCCGCTCGATCCCGTATACGGCCCAGCGACGCCGGCGAGCGACTACGGTGAGAAGCTCGGTGACCCGGGCGCGTTCCCGTTCACGCGCGGCCCGCACGCGAGCATGTACCGCGGCAAGCCGTGGACGATGCGCATGTTCTCGGGCTTCGGCACGCCCGAAGACACCAACCGACGCTTCAAGTTCCTGCTCGCGCAGGGACAGACGGGCCTGTCGACGGCGTTCGACATGCCGACGCTCATGGGCTTCGATCCCGACGACGCGAAGGCGCGCGGCGAGGTCGGGCGCGAGGGCGTGTCGGTGGCATCGGTGGCCGACGTCGAGCGTCTGTTCGACGGCATCGCGCTCGACGCCGTCACGACGTCGATGACGATCAACGCGCCCGCCGTCGCGCTGCTGGCGTTCTACGTCGTCGCGGCCGAGCGGCGCGGCATCGCGCCCGAGGCGCTGGGCGGCACGCTGCAGAACGACATGCTCAAGGAGTTCATCGCGCAGAAGGAGTGGATCTGCGACGTGCGGCCGTCGCTGCGCATCGTGCGCGACATGCTGGTCTACTGCACGGCGCGCATGCCGCGCTGGAACACGATCAGCATCAGCGGCTATCACATCCGCGAGGCGGGCGCGACGGCCGTGCAGGAGCTGGCGTTCACGCTGGCCGACGGCATCGCCTACGTCGAGCTCGGGCGCGACGCGGGCCTCGACGTCGACACCTTCGGCCAGCGCCTGTCGTTCTTCTGGGACGTGCACAACGATCTCTTCGAGGAGATCGCGAAGCTGCGCGCCGCGCGGCGCATGTGGGCGCGCATCTTGCGCGACCGGTTCGGGGCCAAGAACCCGCGCGCGCAGATGCTGCGCGCGCACGCGCAGACGGCG
>DATAZS010000048.1:0-18893 GCA_036271915.1 Polyangia bacterium | reverse complement strand
CCGCGACGCGGGCACAACGACGCCCGACGCGCCCGTCCTCACCGACCCGTGCGATCACCGCACGTGGACGTTCACGCCGAGCATCGTCTGCACGACGGCCTGCGTGGCCATGGCCGATGGGCAAAAGCTGCCCGCCAACGCCATCGACGGCGACACGACGACGCGCTACACGACCGGCATCAGCCAGGGCAGCAAGGGTCCCGAGATCGTGATCCTCACGTTCCCGCAGGACGTCTCGCTCACGGGCCTCAACCTGTTCACGAAGTCCGGCGACGGTCCCATCACGTACGTCGTCGAGTCTTCGCTCGACGGCGCGAACTTCTCTTACTTCGTGCCGTCGGCCGCGGGCCCAGGCTCGGACAACCTCACCGTGACGTTCCCCGCGGCCACCAAGCTGCGCGCGCTGCGCATCACCCAGACCGGCGTCAAGAAGACCAACTGGTGGTCGATCCACGAGCTGACCGTCAAGGGCTGCGTCGCGGCGAACTGAGGACGACTTCGCGACGGCTAAGTCCTCGCGGGCCCGGCGATAGTCTCGTAGCTCGGCCAATCGTCGAGGCACTCTCGTACAGGTTGTCGCATCGTCGGGCTTCAAGGCACTTCCTCCGACTGGTCGTCGACGACGCGCATCGTGGGGAACGCGTCCGCGACACGGACCCGAACTTCGGTGTCGAGGGTCATGAGGACAGCCTTGTGCCTCAGCGCGAGCGCGACGTAGACGGCGTCATAGGCGCGCAGGCGAGCCTTTCTCGCCACGCGCGCGGCCTCGTCGAGGAGGGCGGGGTCGAGAGCGACGCTATGGAAGCGCGGACCGGACACGAGGACGTCGACGGTGTCGATGAGCTCCAAAGGTTCTCCGCGACGCACCAACGCGGCGACGACCTCGACGCGAAAGAGCGCCGGGACGATGAACGGGCGATCGAGATCGTACGAGTCGTACATCTTGCGCGCGTCCGCGTGATGGACCTCTTTCGGCGAGATCGCGGAGACGAACATGGACGCATCGAGGACGACGTCGCTCACCGGCGACCGTCGTTGACGAGCGCGACGGCGTCGAAGGAGCTCCTTGGCCGTGGGATACGGCCGATGGCATCCATCAACGCGCGGGCCGTGGCGACCTCGGAGCGCGTCATCCGCCGCGACTCGGGCGCGACGGTTTCGATTCGCGCCGCCGGTTCGCCGTCCACGGTGATGACGACCGGGGTCCCGGTTCGGCGCACGCTCCGCACGACCTCTGAAAGCGCCGCCTTCACGGACGTGAGGGTCATCGAGGGGGAGATCTTCATTCAGAGACTAGTATAGTCCGATGAGACTATCGGAACAACGATCGGTCCGCCATCGACGGACGGGGATATCAACCAACTACGGGAACGCGAGCACTTCGTTCGCGCCAAACTGGTTGATGAGGACGGCGACGTACTGGCGCACGACGTCGCGGCGCGCGACGACGGCCTTGATCTCGGCGGGCGTGAGGATCTCGTACGGCGTGCCCGTCTCCTCGGCGAGCACCTGCTCGAGCGTGGGCACGCTGATGCGATCGAGCGCGGCGTAGGTCCCGCGCGAGAAGCGCTGCACCTTCATGAGCGCCTCGCGCGTCTTCAAGTTGCCGGTGGGCTCGACGAAGAACGACATCGTGTTGTCCATGTAGTAGAGCTGCTTGCCGTCGGGCGACATCTTCATGTTGCCGCCCGAGAGGCGATCGGGGTTCGCCGTGAGGAAGTCGAACACGGCGAGGTCCGACAGCTGCGCCGCCATGTCGCGCTGGTCCGTCGGGATGTGCTGGCCCTGCGACAGCCAGGTCTGCGCGAGCATCTGTCCCTCGGGCGTGTCGAAGCCGGAGTCCTTGATGACGGGGACCCAGTACGACGCGGTGCCGACCGTCTTGCCGCCGGGGCCGAAGATCGTCTCGGCCTCAATGCGCGGCAGCAGCGCGAGGCTCTCGGGGTGCAGGTGCGCGAGGAGATCTTCGCGCGAGACGGCGCGCGGCGCGGCCGGCGGCACGGCGTTGAGGCCCAGCAGGCGGTTCAGCCGATACGCGGCGACCTCCTTGCGCGGGATCGTCTGCAGGTTCGTCTGCGTGGGCTTCCACGCGGCGCGCGAGCCGTCGGCGAAGTCGATGCGGAACGAGATCGACGAGCCGCCGTGGTTGAGCTTGAAGCGCACGATGGGCTGCGTGCGCACGCGCTGGAGCAGGAGCTCGTCCGACATGCCCATGAAAGTCCCGGACGCCTCGAGCGCGATGCGGAGGTCGGGCAGCGCCGACAGATCCTTGCGCGGCGTCGGGGGCGCGAAGGCGACGCGCGCGGCGGCCCCGTGCGAGGCCAGCACGGCCCGCAGCTCACGCGCGCCGCGCACGGCACCGTAGCCGCCGCCCGCGACCACCGTCGCGGCGACCGTCAGCTCGGCGAGGATGAGGCCGGGAAGGCGCACGTCGGACGCCATTTTACCGCAGAAAAAGCGACGCTTCCTGTTTCGGGCACGTAACGTCTTGCTGACGTCTCCGTTGCCCGTTGCCCGTTGCCCGTTGTAGTTCCCCGACGGGTTCGTTGCGTCCCCCGCGGGGAACGCGCTAGCGTAGAGATCCTCAATGTCGTCGTCGCCAGCTTTCGTCTGCTCCATGTGTCGCAAGCCCATCGCCGTGGGCGGCAAGGTCATCAAGTGCGCCGTCAGCACGTGCAACACGGGCCGCGTCAAGCTGGTCTTCTGTTCGCCGTCGTGTTGGGACAGCCACCTGCCCAACGCGCGCCACCGCACGGCCTACTTCGTCGAGGAGATCGCCCGACGCGAATGAGCGGCCTGGTCAGCGGCTCGCGGCTTCGAGCGCGTCCGTGAGCGTCGCCTTGCGCGTGAGGCCCACGAAGCTCGCGCGGATCGTGCCGTCCTTGCCGATGACGAACAACGTCGGCAAAGAGCGCACCTTGTAGAGGCTGCCGATGTCGCCCTCGTCGATGCCCACGGGGTAGGGCACGGCGTGCTGGGTCAGGAACGCGCGCAGCGCCTCGGGCTCGATGCCGCCGTCGGAGTTCACGCCCACGAAGGCGACTCCGCGGTCGCTCCACTCGGCGTGCAGCTCGTGCAGCGTGGGCAGCATCGCGAGGCACGGCGGGCACCACGTCGCCCAGAAGTCGAGCACGACGACGCGGCCGCGCAGCGCCGCGAGCGAGATCTGGCCGCGCGTGCCGTCGGCGCGCGCGAGCGTGAACGCGGGCGCGGTCTGCCCGTGGCGGATGGGCAGCAGCTCCTTGAAGTTGCGCGAGGACCAGGTCGCGTTGCCCGCGAGCCCGACGACGGCGACGGCCATGACGGCGAGGCCCGCGACGAGCGCGGCGCGCGGCGGCCGCGAGACGACGGCTCCTTCCGGCGACGCGCCTTGGGGAGCGCCCACGCGCGCGCGCGCGACGAGCACGGCGCGCGCTAGCACGACGAGGGCGGCCGCGACCGCGGGGATCTCGCTCGCGAGCTGCGGCAACGGGTTGCCGCCCGTGACGGCCTCGAGCGCCCGCGCCAACGCGCGCACGGTGAAGTACGGCGCGTAGCAGGCGGCGCCGAGCTCGAGATCCCGCGACGAATCGCGGCGAGCGCCCGCGAGGATCGTGACGAGGATGGCCGCGGGCAGCACGATCCACGCCGCGCCCACGAGCTCGTTCGACACGACGGCCGCGACGCGCATGAACGCGCCGCTCGTCGACTCGGTGGCGCCGAGCGCCGCCTCGAGGAGCTGCGCGATCCGGAACGTCACGCTGCCGACGACGACGAGCCACAGCGCGTCCGTGAGCCCACCGCCTTCGCGATCGATGCGCTCCATCGCGGCGCGCGGCGCCGTGAGGATCTGCCCCACGCGCGCGGGCAGTCCGAAGACGGAGCCCCCGCGGATGGGCGGCGGTGGCGGTACGGCGTTCGAAGTCATCGGTTTCGCTCGTAGATGAGGGCGAGGCCCTGCAGCGTCAGCATGTCATCGCACTCGTCGATCGTGCGCGCGTCCTTGGCGATGAGCGTCGCGAGGCCACCCGTGCCGACGACGCGCGGCGCGAAGTCGATCTCGGCCTTGATGCGGTCGACGATGGCGTCGACGAGGCCCGCGTAGCCGAACACGATGCCCGCCTGCATGCTGGCGACGGTGTTGCGCCCGATGGCCGACTTCGGCCGCACGATCTCGACGCGCGGGAGCTTCGCCGTCGCCGAGAAGAGCGCGTCGGCCGAAACGTGGAGCCCGGGCGCGATGACGCCGCCCGCGTATTCGCCGCGCGACGTGACGACATCGAAGGTCGTCGCCGTGCCGAAGTCGACGACGATGGCGCCGCCCGGCCAGCGCTTGTGCGCGGCGACGGCGTTGACGATGCGGTCGGCGCCTACCTCGCGCGGGTTCTCATAGAGGATGGGCATGCCCGTCTTCGTGCCGGGGCCGACGACGAGCGGATCGACGAGCGGGTCGAGGTGGAGGTACTTGCGGCAGAGCTGCTCGATGGGGAACAGCACGGTCGGCACGACCGACGACACGATGACGGCCGAGACGGCGCGCATCTCGAGACCCGCGAGGCGGAACAGCTCGGCCAGCAGCGCCGCGTATTCATCGGCCGTCCGCGCAGCCCGCGTCTCCAAACGCCAGTCCGCGCGAAGCGGCGCGTCGCCGATCGACGCACCTTGAGTGAGAGGCCCAAACAGCCCCAGCGCGATGTTCGTGTTCCCGATGTCGATGGCGAGCAGCATGGTCGGTGACGAGGTTCATTAGGGTAACATGCGCCGCGATGGCTTCCGGTCCTTCGCCGCGCTTCAAGCCGCTCCTCACGCTTGGCCTGCTCACGGGCTTCGCGCTCTGCGTGTTCGCCGCCTTCTGGCTGCTGGACTTCTTCGTGCTCGACGCCGCGCACGCGGGATCGAAGGGCCCCCTCGGCCAGCTGCTCGACTACGACGTCGAGACGATGCAGAACGCGCTCGGCAGCCTGGCGCAGGTCATCGCCGCCGTGCTCGGCATCGCCATCACCGTCGTGTCGATCGTCGTGCAGCTCGCCGCGAACCGCTACACGTCGCGGGTCACCGACATGTTCTTCCGCGACCGCACGAACCTCGGCGTCATGGGCTTCTTCGTCGTCGCGTGCATCGAGGCGCTGTGGGTCAGCTTCGGCGTCGGCAAGGCGTTCGTGCCGCGCGGCACGATCACGGTCGCGCTCGTCATGGCGACGGCGAGCCTGCTGCTGCTCGTGCCCTACTTCGCCTACGTCTTCGACTTCCTCGATCCCGAGAAGGTCATCGCGCGCATCGGCGCGCAGACGCTCGAGAGCGCGGCGCCTCACAAGCCCGTCGCGGCCGCGGGCGTCGAATCGCGCCAGACGCTGGCCGTGAGCGGCCTCGAGCAGCTCGCGGGCATCGCCATGAACGCGCTCGGCCAGAAGGAGAAGACGATCGCGACCGACGCCGCGGCCGCGCTGCGCACCGTGCTCGTCGACTATCTGCCCGAGAAGCAGGGGCTGCCCGGCGCGTGGTTCGGCCTGTCGCGCCCGCTGCGCGCGCACCCGGACTTCGTCGCCATGGCGCCCGAGTCGCTCGACGAGCTCGCGGCCGACCGCACGTGGCTCGAGTGGATCGGCCTGCGCCAGATCCGCGAGGTCTTCGGCGAGGCGTTGAAGACGCTGCCCGAGATGACCCACGTCATCGCGATCGACACGCGCTACATCGGCGAGGCCGCGCTCGACGCGCGCGATCGCCAGGTGCTCACGCTCACGATCAAGTTCATGAACACGTACCTGCGCACGGCGCTCAACGCGCGCGACGTGCGCACGTCGTACAACGTGCTGCACCAGTACCGCCAGCTGGCCGAGGCCATGCTGCGCGTGCCGGGCGGCGCCGTCCCCTGGATCACGACGGCGCTCGAGGACGTCGCGGGGCACTTCAAGTACTACGCGCAGCTCGCGCACGGCCAGGGCTTGGGCTTCGTCACGGAGACGGCGGCCTACGATCTGTGCGCGCTGTGCGAGCTCGCGAGCGAGCTGGGCGCGCCGTCGCACGATCGCCTGCTCGCGATCTTCCTCGAGATCGACAAGGAGGCCGAGACGACCGCCGAGGAGCGCGCGCTGCGCGGCGTGCGCAAGGCCCAGGTGAAGCTCGCGACGTTCTACCTGCAGCGCGGGCTCGCGACGTACGCGCGCGCGATCTACGAAGACATGGCGCAGGAGTCGCCCGAGCGGCTGCGCTCGATCCGCGACGAGCTGCTCTCCGTGACGTCGAAGCAGTTCTGGGAGGTCGTCGACCGCGGCACGAACTTCGACTACATCGACGACGCGCGCAAAGAGAAGCTCGCCGAGTTCTTCGCGCAGTTCGAGTCCCTCACGAAGCTCGCGCCCCGCACGAAGGGCACGGGGCCGTACCGCCTCACGGGGCCCTAAAACTCGATCTGCGCGCCGATCTCGACGACGCGGTTCGGCGGAATCGAGAAGAACGCGGTCGCGGAGCGCGCGTTGCGAGACAGAAAGCGGAAGAGCGCGCGGCGCCAGGGCGCGAAGCCCTTCGACGAATTCGACGACACGATCGTCTCGCGGCCCACGTAGAAGCTCGTGTTCGCGAGATCGAGGACGAGGCCCGCCTTGGCGCAGCCGCGCACGATCTCGAGCGCGTCGGGGCTCTGCATGAAGCCGTAGTGCGCCGTCACGCCCCAGAAGCCGAGGCGGAACTCTTTGAGGTGGACGATCTCGTCGGGCTCGACCTCGGGCACGGCGTCCGTGACGATCGACAGCAGGATGACCTTCTCGTGGATCGACTTGTTGTGCTTGAAGTGGCGCAGCAAGACGCTGGGCGTTCCGCGCCGCACCGACGTGAGGAACACCGCCGTGCCGGCGACGCGGTGCGGGTTGTAGGCCTCGAGGTCATCTAGAAAGGTTTCGAGCGGCAATGAGTCGGCGTCGAGCCGCGCCGCGAGCCGCGCGCGCCCCGCCTTCCACGTCGTCATGACGACGAACACCGCCGTCGCGACGAGCAGCGGGAACCACCCGCCGTTCGCGATCTTCGCCGAGCACGCCGCGAAGAAGGCCAGGTCGAAGGCCAGGAACAGCGAGAGCAACGCGCCCGCCTTGAAGCCGCTCCAGCCCCACGCGCGGCGCGCGTGCACGGCGAACAGGATCGACGTGATGCCCATCGTGCCCGTGACCGCGATGCCGTATGCGGCGGCCAGGCGGCTCGACTCCTTGAAGCCGACGACGAGCAGCACGCACGCCGCCATGAGCAGCCAGTTCACCTCGGGGATGTAGATCTGGCCCTCGGTGCGCGCCGACGTGTGCACGATCGTGACGCGCGGCAAGTACCCGAGCTGCACGGCCTGCCGCGTGAGCGAGAAAACGCCCGAGATGAGCGCCTGCGACGCGACGACCGTCGCCGCCGTCGACAAAATGACCACGGGGATGAGCACGGGCGCGGGGAACAGCGCGAAGAACGGGTTCTCCGCGGCGGCCGGCTTGACGAGCAGCAGCGCGCCCTGGCCGAAGTAATTGAGCAGCAGCGACGGGAACACGACGACCAGCCACGCGCGCCGGATGGCCGGCGTGCCGAAGTGCCCCATGTCGGCGTACAGCGCCTCGCCGCCCGTGACGCACAGGACGACGGAGCCGAGCACGAGGAAGCCGTGCCCGCGGTGCGCGATGAAGAAGCGCACGGCGTGGATCGGGTTGACGGCGCCCAGGATCGCGGGCGCGCGCAGAATCCACGGCACGCCCGCCGCCGCGATCGACAGGAAGAACAGCAGCGTGATGGGCGCGAACACGGCGGCGATCTTGTTGGTGCCGCCCTTTTGCGCCCAGAACAGCGCGACGAGAATCACGCACGTGAGCGGCACGACGACCGAGCTGAAGGTCGTCGTCGCGACCTCGAGGCCCTCGACGGCCGACAACACCGAGATCGCGGGCGTGATGACGCCGTCGCCGTAGAGCAGCGCCGCGCCGAACAGTCCCAGCATGACGAGGCGCCGTGTGAGCTTCGCGTCGGGCGAGATCTTGCGCTTCGCGACGAGCGCCATGAGCGCGAGCACGCCGCCCTCGCCCTCGTTGTCGGCGCGCATGACGAAGAACAGGTACTTCACCGTGACGACGAACGTCAGCGACCAGAAGATGAGGGAGAGCAGACCGAACACGTTGGCCGCGAGCGGCGCGACGCCGTGCGGGAGCGTGACGCACTCCTTGACGGCGTAGAGCGGCGACGTGCCGATGTCGCCGTAGACGATGCCGAGCGCGCCGAAGGCCAGCTTCGCCATCGACGCCGGCGCGTGATGTGCGTGGCCGTGCGTCGCCGTTACGCGCGGCACGACCGCCGCCGTGGGCACCTCGACGTTGCCGCCGACGCCCATCAGCGCAAGCCCCCCGACACGACGCCCCGAAAGCTGGGCGGCGCCGCGTTCGGAAACAGAGACGCGGTGAACGGCGCGACGGTCCAGACGAAGGTGAGTGGCGTGGACATCGGTGCTGCGAAGGCACCGTCAGACTAGGGCCGCGATGTTGCCGCCATGTTTCGGCTCATACCGGAATTGGTTAACTTGAATCGCCGGCCAACGATTTCGCGCGGATGCCCCCACTGTCAGAGGCGCGCTTGACGCGACGGCGCGTGCCGCATCACCATGCCTGCCATGCGAAAAGCCCGCTTCCCCCTGCTTGCTCTGTTCTTCGTCGCCGCCGTGACCGCCTGCGGTGGTGGCCTCAAGTACAAGGTAGACGACGGCGCGCTCGACGCCGTGCCCGCGGGTGACAGGCAAGGCGTCTTCGCCGCGCAGAACGATCTCGAGATCGCGAAGAGCGAGCAGCGCACGGCCGACAGCCAGCTCGAGTCGCTCGCGCGCGACCAGGAGATCGCGAAGACCGAGAAGCAGCAGGCCTCCCTCGAGATCGACAAGGCGACGGCCGAGCAGGAGGGCGCCGTCGCGTCGCGCGACGAGAACCGCGCCAACGCCGCGAAGCATGGCAAGGACGCGGCCGACGTCGGCGTGAAGGCGGCCGACTCGAAGCTCGATTGGCTCGGCGAGAAGAAGGACTGGCTCAAAGCGGCGCGCGAGGCCGCCGACGCCCACGTCGCCGCCGCGCAGGCCAAGGTCGAATTCGAGAAGGCCAAGGTCGCGCAGGCCAAGGGCATCAAGCCCGACAGCGACTTCTCGGTCGGAAACTACGAAGACCAGTGGAAAGACAAGAACAGCGATTGGGAGTCGGCCAAGAAGAAGGCTTCGTCGGAAGAGAAGGATTCGAAAGAGGCCGAGAAGAAGTGGCAGGACCTCGTCGCGCAACACCAGAAGATGAGCGGGTGATCATGAAACGCAGCGGTGTCTTCCTCGCGACCCTCTCCGTCGTCGTCGCCGCGGGCGTCGCGTGCACGACGGGGAGCTCGAAGACCCCCATCACGTCTGCGGCGGGCTCCGCGGGCGCCTCGGGCGGCGGCTCGGCCGGCGTCAACGGCAGCGCGGGCAGCGGCGCGGCCGGCGCGAGCGCGGGCGGCGACGCGGGCCAGAGCGGCGGCGCGGCGGGCGCGGGCGCGGGCCAGAGCGGCGGCGCGGGCCAGAGCGGCGGCGCGGCGGGCGGTGGCTCGGCCGGCGCGGCGCCGACCCCCGACGCTGGCGGCAGCGCGGGCGCCGCGTCCGTCGACGCCTCGATCACCGAAGGCGGCGCCATGGGCGTCATCGCGCCGGGCCTGGGCCAGGACACGCCGTCACCACCGAAACCGACGATCGGTCTCTACGGCACCAACACGCAGCGCGACATCCAGTTCTCGGCGTCGTCGCTCGATCCGAAGGCGAACCTCGGCCACCAGAACGACATGCAGCACGGCCGCTTCGACAGCTCGAAGCCCACGAAGTGGAAGCTCATCGTGCTGCTGCCCGGCATCGGCGGCGGCCCCGGCCTCGGCACGAGCGGCTGGATCGCGTCGCAGGGCTTCCACGAGTTCGACGTCGCCTACGACAGCGCGATCCCCGGCGCGCCCGACAAGCCGGACCCGCGCTTCAGCGATCCCGCGACCGTCGGCAACACGCGCATGAACCAGTTCGACGGCAAGGGCCGCACGCCCGCGTGCAGCGACGACAACTGCTCGGCGAACGCGCCGACGGTCACGGTGTCGAACAGCATCCAGGAGCGCGTGCGCCTCGGCATCAAGCACCTCGCCGAGGGCGATCCGAACGGCGGCTGGGACTGGTACCTCAACGCCGACGGCACCGTGCGCTGGAGCGACTGCGGCTTCTTCGGCTATTCGTACGGCGCGACGCACGCGGCGGTCATCAGCGTCTACGTGCGCCTCGGCCTCATCGTCGTCGGCTCGGGCCCGTGGAACGAGAGCCACCCCGAGGCGACCTGGATCCAGACGGCCTCGGCGACGCCCGGCGTCCGCGCCTACGCGATCTACGGCAAGCAAGACGGCCGCTACCCCGACTACGAGAACGAGACGAAGGAGCTCGGCTGGCCCGGCCCCTACCCGTTCGAGCTCCCGACCTTCACGCAGGGCGCCCTCACGACGCCGGCCCCCTGGTACATGGGCTCGCACAGCCTGCTCGTCGATCCCCAGGGCCACACCGAGTTCTGCGCGGGCAGCAACACTGTGTGCCTCTACGCGTTCGACCACGACGGCCAATAGCCCGTCGGTCGCACGACGGCCAATAGCGACGCCACGTCGAAAAAACGCGGCCTGGTACTCGCGCGGCCCCTGGTCTAATCTGAATAGACCGGTGGTGAGCCGGCAAGTATGGGGAATTCTTGAGCACGAGCGGAACAGGCGGACGCGACGCCTTGGTCGCCGAAACGACGGCTCAGCACGAGGCCGAGGTCGCCGCCGCCGAAGCTGCGTCATCCGAGAGCGATCGCCGCGAGCTCGGCGCCCCCGAGACGCCGCGCATCCTCGTCGTCGACGACGAGAAGGTCATCCGCGAGATCCTCGCCGACTTCCTCAACATGGAGGGGTACGTCGTCCACACCGTCGAGGACGGCGTCGAGGCGATGAAGGAGCTGCACCGCCGCAGCTACAACCTCGTGATCTCCGATCTGAAGATGCCCAACATGAGCGGGCTCGAGCTCATCCAGCAGATCACGGCCGAGAGCCTGCCCGTCCTCACCGTCATCATGACGGGCTTCGGCACCGTCGAGACGGCCATCGAGGCCATGAAGCGCGGCGCGTACGACTACATCCTCAAGCCGTTCAAGGTCGAGGAGGTCATGCACATCGTGCAGCGCGGGCTCGAGCGCCAGCGCCTGCAGCACGAGAACATCCGCCTCAAGGACGCGCTGTCGATCTACAAGATCAGCGAAGCCATCGCGACGTCGCTGTCGGTCGACACCGTGCTCGACCTCGTGCTCGACGCCACGATCGACACCGTCGACGCCGACGTCGTGAGCCTGCTGCTCGAAGATCCCTCGCACGAGGGCCGCTTCGCCGAGCGCATGCGCAAGGTCTCGCACCGCGCCGAGCCCGCGATCGAGGCGCCCACGCTCAACCTCGAAGAGGTGCTGCCGCTCTTCCAGGAGGACCGCCCGCTGCTCGTGCACGGCAGCCGGTCGTACCGCTTCCTCGCGTCGCCGCCCGATCTCGAGCGGAGGTTGGTCAGCTTCTGCAGCATTCCGTTGAAGCTCAAGGGCCGCATCATCGGCATGCTCAACGCCTACAGCTACACGCGCGGCAACAAGTTCAGCGAAGGCCAGCGCAAGATGCTGTACGTGCTCGCGAGCCGCGCGGCCTTCTCGATCGAGAACGCGCGCCTGTACGAGAACCTCGTCGACGCCAACAAAGACCTCACGCGCGCCAACGTCTCGCTCGAGGAGAACTTCAAGCAGACGATCATCGGCTTCGCCCACGCGCTCGAGGAGTCGGACCGTTACACGCGCGGCCACTCGGAGCGCGTCGCGACCTACGCGCGCCTCATCGCCATCGGCCTGCGCATGAGCCAGATGGACGTCGACACCGTCGTCAAGGTCGGCCTCATGCACGACGTCGGCAAGATCGGCATCCGCAACGACAAGCTCAACAAGCCCGGCAAGCTCACGCCCGAGGAGCTCGCCATGTTCCGGTCGCACCCCGCGAAGGGCCGCCGCATCCTCGAGCCGATCCCGTTCATGCGCGACATCGTGCCCGGCTGTTACTGCCACCACGAGGCGTGGGACGGCTCGGGCTATCCGCAGGGGCTCATGGGCGATCACATCCCGCTCATCGGCCGCATCGTCGCCATCGCCGACGCCTACGACGCCATGACGTCCGATCGCGCGTACCGCAAGGCGCTGCCGCACGAGATCGCGTGTGGCGAGATCGAGCGCTGCATCGGCGCGCAGTTCGACCCCGAGATCGTCCCCCTGTTCCTCGCGCAGATCGAGGAGTTCAGGAAGATCGAGGCCGTCGCGGGCCGCATCATTCCACGCTAGGTCATGCAGGTTCAGGCGAGATCCAGGGCGAATTGCAAGGCGCGGTTGAAGGCCTGGCGCGCGGGCAGTGTGAGTGATCCTACGTAGTCGCTCAGCATCTGCTTGGGCAAACTCACGAGCTCGTCACAATGAATCGCGGAATCGTGCTTGAGGCCGCATTCGATCCCAACATTGATCTGGGTCGAGAGGCCGTCGCGGCGCGTATAGATGGGCGCGCAGATCACGGTCGAGAAACGCGAATCGATCAGGGCCTGCCGGCTCGCCACGACGAACACCCGCTGCTTCTTCGGGTCGCCGCCGGGTTTCCGGACGCGGTACAGATCACCGCGCCTCAAATCTTGACCTGGTAGTCGAGGACATCGGCCGCCTCGTCGTTCAATCGATCGGCGTGCCGGTTGATGAGGTCGACATCGCGGGCGTCACGATCCGCTCGTGCCTTGGCCTCCAGCATGTCTCGCACCGCCTGTTCGATCGCGCGCGATCTGTTCGTCAGCCCGCCCGCCGCGCGGTCGAGCGATCGGAGCAGGTCGTCTGGCAGCGTGATGGATGTCTTGACTCTCATACCAAGAATATACCATCCAATGACGGACATTCTTGTGCGGTTCGTCCCCCTCCGACATCGAAGGCGGACGCCGATCAGGGGCCGCGCTTGCTCCTGGCGCGCGGAGGGCTTTTTGACCGATACTGGCGGCGATTCCATGCGTCCTCCCATGCGCTCAGCTCCCGTCCTAGCGGTCGTCCTGCTCCTCGCCGCGTCGACCGTCGCGCGCGCGGATGACGTCGCCGCAGCCGCGTCCGCCCGGGAGCACTACCAGAAGGCGACGTCGTACTACGACCTCGGCAAGTACGCCGAGGCGATCAAAGAGTTCGAGGCCGCCTACGAGATCAAGAACGATCCGGCGCTGCTCTACAACCTGGCGCAGTCGAACCGCCTCGCGGGGAACCCGGAGCAGGCGCTGCACTTTTACCGGACCTACCTGCGCTACGTGCCGCACCCCGCGAACCGCGTCGAGATCGACGATCGCATCAAGCAGCTCGAGATCCTGCTGCAGCAGAAGAACGCGACGCAGGTCACGCCGCCCAATCAAACGATCGCGCCGGGCGCGACGTCGCCGCCGCCTTCGGCGGAGCCGGCGCCCACGCCGCCGCCGCCCATCGCGCCGCTGCCGTCCGCCGCGCCCGAGCAAGCGCCGCTGCCGCCGCCCGAGGCCGAGCCCGCGCCCGAGGTCACGAAGACCGAGGCGTCCGTCGCCGCCGTCGATCCGACCCGCGGCGCGCGCTTCGAGACGTACGCGAAGTACGGTTACATCGCGAGCGGCGCGCTCGTCGCCATCGGGCTCATCGAGGGCGCGGTCGCCGCGAGCGCCTCGAGCGACCTGCAGAACGACGCCAAGGCCGGCAAATCCTACGACCCGTCGACCCAGTCGCGTGGCCAGAGCGCGCAGGCCGCCGAGGCGTTCTTCATCATCGCCGGGCTGCTGGGCGCGGGCGGCTCGACGGCGCTCTATCTCTATGGCAACCACCTCGAGCACCAGGTGTCGGCCGCGCCCCTCGCGTCGTCGACGGGCGTGGGCGGCTCGCTGCGGGTGACCTTCTGATGCGCCGCGCGCTCGCGCTCCTCACGCTCGGTCTCGCGCTCGCGGCCACCGCTTGCTACGCGCCCGATCTGTCTTCGGGCACGCTGCAGTGTGGCTCGTCGAACAACTGCCCCGACGGCTACCGCTGCCTCACGGCCGATCAGACCTGCTGGAAGAACGGCGAGTCCCCCGCGACGGGCCGCAGCGCGCTCAATGCCACGTCGTTCGTCGGTCGGTGGATCTTCTCGAAGGCGGCCACCGTGACGTCGAGCTGCACCGACGGATCGACCATGAAGTCCATGCCGGACTACGTCGACGTCACGACGAGCACGACCTCGGATCTGGTCGGCAGCTTCTATTGCGGCTGGCAGCTGGACATCGCGCCCAACGGAGAGACGGCGACCCTGTCGCCCAGCGCCATGTGCACGACGGCGTCGAACGACGGCACGGGCCAGTTCACCTGGACGGCGAAGTCGTTCACGTTCACGAAGACGGGCGACGGCGCCGCGGTCCTGAACGCCCACCTCAGCTCGAATTTCCAGTCGCTCGTCGCCTGCGTGACGGGCTGCTCGGGCAGCTGCACGGTCGACATCACGGGCGCCCTCGCGTTATCGAAGTGACGGCCGAAGTGACGGCGGAAGTGACGGCGATTGGACGCGCGCGGACCATGGCGATGGTGATGGTTTGCTCCGTCGCTTTCTCGTATAAAGGACGGCTATGAGCGCTGACGGCGCCGCGCCCTTTGCCGGCAATCGCCTCCCGATCGCGATCGAGGAGGAAATGAAGTCCGCGTTCATGGATTACGCCATGAGCGTCATCGTCTCGCGCGCCCTCCCGGACGTGCGCGACGGGCTCAAGCCAGTTCACCGGCGCATCCTCTACACGCAGCAGCAGATGAACAACGTGTGGAACCGCGCGTACATCAAGTGCGCGCGCGTCGTCGGGGACGTCCTCGGCAAGTTCCACCCGCACGGCGACACGGCCGCCTACGACGCCCTCGTGCGCCTCGCACAGGACTTCGCGATGCGCTACCAGCTCGTCGACGGCCAGGGCAACTTCGGCTCGATCGACGGTGACCCTCCGGCGGCCTATCGCTACACCGAGTGCCGCATGCGAAAGATCGGCGGCGAGCTGCTGGCCGACATCGAGAAGGAGACCGTCGACTTCCAGCCGAACTACGACGACAAGGAGACCGAGCCCACGGTCCTGCCGGCGCGGTTCCCGAACCTGCTCGTCAACGGCGCGGCCGGCATCGCCGTCGGCATGGCGACCAACATCCCGCCTCACAACCTCGGCGAGATGATCGACGCGACGATCCTGCTCATCAAGAACCCCGACGCGTCGTTCGAGGATCTGCTGGCCGTCGTGCCGGGCCCAGACTTCCCCACGGGCGGCTACATCTGTGGCCGCGCCGGCATCCGCGCCGCCTACGCCACGGGCCGGGGCTCCGTGCTCATGCGCGCGCGCACGAACATCGAGGAGCACCCCAAGACGGGGCGCAAGTCGATCGTGACGACGGAGATCCCGTACCAAGTCAACAAGGCACGCCTCATCGAGAAGATCGCCGAGCTCGTGCGCGACAAGCGCATCGAGGGCATCGCGGACATCCGCGACGAGAGCGATCGCGACGGCATGCGCATGGTCGTCGACCTCAAGCGCGACGCCGTGCCCGAGGTCGTCCTCAACAACCTGTGGAAGATGACGCCGCTGCAGGAGTCCTTCGGCGTCAACATGCTCGCGATCGTCGAGGGTCGCCCGCAGATCCTGTCGCTCAAGCAGGCGCTCGTGCACTTCATCGCGCACCGCCGCGACGTCGTCACGCGCCGCACGATCTTCGATCTGCGCGAGGCGCGCGATCGGATGCACATCCTCGAGGGCCTCAAGATCGCCGTCGACAACATCGACGCCGTGATCGACCTCATCCGCGCGTCGAAGGACACGGAGGCGGCGAAGGCCGGCCTCATGGAGACCTTCGATCTGTCGACGCGGCAGGCGACGGCCATCCTCGCGATGCGCCTGTCGGCGCTCACGGGCCTCGAGCGCGAGGCGCTCATCGATGAAATGAAGCAGGTCGGCCTGCTCATCGCGCGCCTCGAGGAGATCCTGAGCAGCGACGCCATCCTCATGGCGCTCGTCACGACCGAGCTCGAGGAGATCAAGAGCAACTACGGCGACGCGCGCCGCACCGAGATCATCGACGTCGAGGGCGAGATCGACATCGAGGACACGATCGCGGCCGAGGAGATGGTGGTCACCGTCACGCACGGCGGCTACGTCAAGCGCAACGCGAAGAGCCTGTACAAGGCGCAGCGGCGCGGCGGACGCGGCATCACGGGCGCCGCGACGCACGAGGAGGACTTCGTCGCGCAGCTGTTCGTCGCGTCGACGCACGACACGATCCTCATGCTCACGAACAAGGGCCGCGCCTACACGAAGAAGGTGTGGGAGGTCCCGGCCGCCGGTCGCACGGCGAAGGGCAAGGCCTTCATCAACCTGGTCCCGCTGCAAGACGGCGAGCGCGTCGTCGCGCTGCTGCCGGTGCGCGAGTTCTCCGAGGGCGCGTTCGTCGTCATGGTGACGAAGCGCGGGATGATCAAGAAGACGTCGCTCAACTCGTTCTCGGCCGTGCGCGCCTCGGGCATCATCGCGCTCGGCATCGCCGACGACGACGATCTCGTGAGCGTGCGCATCACCGAGGGCTCGTCCGACATCCTGCTGGGGACGCGGAACGGCTGGGCCGTTCGGTTCGGCGAAGAGAAGGTGCGCCCCATGGGCCGCACGGCGCGCGGCGTGCGCGGCATCCGCCTGCGCGAGGGCGACGACCAGGTCATCGGCATGGCGATCATCCCGCGCGAGGAGCCGGCGACGCTGCTCACCGTGTGCGAGCACGGCTACGGCAAGCGCACGCCGACGTCGGACTACCCGACGAAGAACCGCGGCGGCAAGGGCGTCATCGCCATCAAGACGACCGAGCGTAACGGCAAGGTCGTCAACCTGCGCCTCGTCACCGACGACGACGATCTCATGCTCATCACCGACGGCGGCAAGCTCATCCGCATGCCCGTCGACGGCATCCCGACGATCGGACGCAACACGCAGGGCGTGCGCCTCATTCGTCTCGAGGAGCAAGAGAAGGTCGTCGCCATGGAGCGCCTCGCCGAAAAGGAAGAAGGCGAGACCGAGGTGGCGCCCGAGGTCGCCGCCGCGCGCGCCGAGCTGCAGTCGCAGCCGCTCGTCGCCGAGGATCTGGGCGAAGAGGCCGCCGCCGATGATTCCGACGAAGCCGACGAAGCCGACGACGTGGCCGACGACGACGACGCGGACGCCGACGAGGCGGACGACGGCGACGATCAGACGAAGGGCAACTAGGCGATGGCCACGAACCCCGGCCCCAAGCGTCCCCGCTCGACGGCGCTGTTCGAGCGCGCGCAGCGGATCTTCCCCGGAGGCGTGAACTCGCCCGTCCGCGCGTTCAAGGCCGTGGGCGGTTCTCCCGTCTTCATCCAGCGCGGCATCGGGCCCTACGTCTACGACGTCGACGGCAACCGCTACATCGACTTCGTGGGCTCGTGGGGGCCGCTCGTGCTCGGGCACGCCGATCCCGACATCATCGCCGCGATCGTGCACACGGCGGCCTCGGGCACGACGTTCGGCGCGCCCACGCTGCGCGAGATCGAGCTCGGCGAGATGGTGCAGTTCATGATGCCCTCGATGGAGAAGCTGCGGCTCGTCTCCTCGGGCACCGAGGCGACGATGTCGGCGCTGCGCGCGGCGCGCGGCTTCACGAAGCGCGACAAGTTCGTCAAGATCGACGGCGGCTACCACGGCCACTCGGACGCGCTGCTCGCTGCCGCGGGCTCGGGCGCCGTGACGCTGGGGCTGCCCGGCTCGGCCGGTGTACCCAAGGGCGCGGTCGCCGACACGATCGTCGTGCCGTTCAACGACCTCGACGCCATGCGCGCGGCGTTCGACGAAAACAAGGGCGAGATCGCGGCCGTCATCCTCGAGCCGATCCCCGCGAACATGGGCGTCGTGCTACCGCGGCCGGCCTACCTGCCCGTGCTGCGCTCGATCTGCGACGAGCACGGCGCGCTGCTGATCTTCGACGAGGTCATCACGGGCTTTCGCGTCGCGCGCGGCGGCGCGCAGCAGCTGTTCGGCGTCAGGCCGGACCTGACCTGCCTCGGCAAGATCGCGGGCGGCGGCCTGCCGCTCGGCATCTACGGCGGCCGCGCCGACGTCATGAACGTCATCGCGCCCGAGGGCCCCGTCTACCAGGCGGGGACGCTGTCCGGGAACCCCGTGGCCGTCGCCGCGGGCCTCGCGACGCTCAAGCGCCTCGACGAGCGCGCGTTCATCGCGCTCGAGGGCTTGGGCCGCGCGCTCGAGGACGAGCTCGCGCGCGCCGTACGCCGCACGGGCGTCAAGGCCCGCATCCAGCGCGTCGGCTCGGCGTTCACGCTGTTCTTCACGTCGGAAGAGGTGGTCGATCTCACCTCGGCGAAGAAGTCCGACACGGCCCTCTACGCCAAGTTCTTCCACGGCATGCTCGAGCGCGGCTTCCTGCTGCCGCCCGCGCAGTTCGAGGCCGCCTTCGTGTCGATGGCCCACACGCTCGAGGACGTCCAGGCGTTCGTGACGGCCGCGCGCGAAGTGCTGACCCAGCTCAAAGAGACGATCTAGTCGGGGGGACCGCCCGGCGGCGCGGACGCCGCCTCGGCGCCCCCCCCGAACCCCCGCCGCTCGCCGCGGCGAAGCCGCGACTCGCGCCCCACGGCCAAGCGACGCATCGAGGCCTCTGCGTAGGCGGGTCGCTTGATCAAAGCGGGCGCGTGTGATAGCGAACGCACGCCATTGATCGTGAAAAGCAGAAGCTTCAGATGTCCGCTGCTTGGGCCGTCTCGTTCGGCCTCGAGCTCGCGACTTATTTCGCGCTCGGGTTCATGGCCGCGCCTTG
>DATAZS010000047.1:0-3294 GCA_036271915.1 Polyangia bacterium | reverse complement strand
CGGCGATCCGCCGGCTGTTGACGAAGATCAGCGTCGAACGGTGCGCGCGCACGAGCTCGAGGAGCCGCGGGTGAATCGCCGTCCAGATCGAAGCGCGTACGGGCCCCTGCGACGCGGGGCCCGTCGGAACGTCCACCGGCTTGCCGAGCTGGGACATGTCCTCGACGGGGACCTCGATGACGAGCTCGAGGCGCTTCGTGCTGCCGGCGTCGATGATCGTCACGGGGCGATGACCGGCGGGCGGCGCGTCGACGCCGCCCAGAAATCGCGCCACTTCGTCGAGCGGCCGCTGCGTCGCCGAGAGACCGACGCGCGTGAGCCGCCGTCCGACGAGGGCCTCGAGCCGCTCGAGGGACAGCGCGAGGTGGGCGCCCCGCTTCGTGGGCACGAGCGCGTGGATCTCGTCGATGATGACGGTCTCGAGGCCGCGCAGGCGATCACGCGCATTCGAGGTGAGCAGCAGGTAGAGCGACTCGGGTGTCGTGATCAAGATGTCGGCGGCTTCGCGTCCAAACAGTGCGCGTTCCCGCGGCGACGTGTCTCCCGTACGAATGGCGACCGTCGGAACCGCGTGGGCGACGCCCTTCGCGGCCGCGATGTGCGTGATGCCCACGATGGGCGCGCGCAGGTTTCGTTCGACGTCGACGGCGAGGGCTTTGAGCGGCGAAACATAGAGGACACGGCAGCGCGCGTCGGCGCCGCGCGCCCCCGCGGCCGCAGGCGGCGGCCCGAACATCAAACGATCGATGGCCTGCAGGAACGCCGCGAGCGTCTTGCCGCTGCCCGTGGGCGCCAACAACAACGTCGATTCGCCCGCCGTGAGCGCGGGCCACGCCAACCGCTGCGCGTCCGTCGGGGCGGCGAACGAACGTTCGAACCACTCCCGGGTCGCGGCGTGGAACGCTATCAATGAAGACGCAGCCGGCGCGCTCGGCATGTCGTGGTTCTAGCAGCCACCAGACGATTCATTCATTTCGACGTGCTCGCGCGACGCCCCTGTCGGCTCTTCGGCCGCCGCGTCGTCGCCGCCACGGCCTCGCTCCACTCGTCCTTCGTCAAGAGGAGCTCCAAGGCGGCCTGCGCGCCGTCCAAGCTCTGGCGTTGGCGCTCGATCGTCGCCCACAGATCGCCGACCTCGGCGATTCGACGCGCCATCGCTCTCAGCGTGAAGGACTGAGGGCCAACGCGCCGCTGTTCGAGCTCCTCCCACGTGCACGGCGCCGACACGGGCGCCCCGGGCTTCGGCCTCACGGCATAGACCGCGGCGAACGTCGCGCCGTGGCCGTTGCGTCCCGTGTCGACGAAGATGCGGCTCGCGCGATCGGCCTTGATGAACTCCTGCGTGAACAGGTCGGCGTGCCGCTTGACGAGAACGGCGCCCGCGCCGTGCCCGAACCTCCAGACCGCGTCGAAGTCGGCCGCGCCGTCCAGCGGAACGACGATGTGGAAGCCCTTCGAGCCCGACGTCTTGACGAAGCTCGGCAGCCCGAGGTCGTCGAGCAGATCGCGCACGGCGAGGGCCGCCTTCCACAATGACGCGGAGTCGTCGCGCGACGGATCCAGATCGAAGACGCAGACGTCCGGGTGATCGAGCGTCGGCACACGAGAGGTCCACACGTGAGGCGTCACCGAGTTTTGATTGGCGAGCCACAAGAGCGATCCCACGTCACGCACGAGCGGATAGTGAACCGTGCCGCCGTCCTTCTTCGGCACCTCGACGCGCTCGAGCCACGCGGGCGCCCCCTGCGTGACGTCCTTCTGGATGAAGCCCTTCTTGTCGATGCCCGCGGGATAGCGCTCCATCGTGATCGGACGCCCCGCGATGTGCGGCAACATGAGCGACGCCACCGCCTCGTAGTAGGCGGCCAGCTCGCCCTTCGTGATTCCGCAGTCGGGGAACAGCACCTTCTCGGGATGCGTGATCACCGATCCTCCCGCGTGACGTCGCGAGCTGCCTTGTCGATGCGCAGCCCCATCAACCGAGGATGTCGCATCTTTCCATTCGACGTCCACTCCATGAACGCCACCTGAACCACGACCTGCGGCCGCACCCAGTGCACGCGCGCGCGCGGAAGCCCGACGGCCTTCGTGAACGGCGGCCGCGCGAGCTCGAGCGCGTCCAATTGGGTGCGAAGGTCGCGGAGCAACTTCGCGTCGAGCCCCGTGCCGACCTTGCCCGCGAAGACGAAGTCCCCTCCTTCGAAGAATCCCACGAGCAGCGCGCCGAGCCCCACGCGGCCGCCCTGCGGATCCGTGAACCCGCCGACGACGAGCTCCTGCGTGGCCTCGCACTTCATCTTCAGCCAGTTGGGAGATCGGCGGTGCTCGTAGGCGGCCTCCCTGCGCTTGGCGATCACGCCCTCCCACCCTTCGCGGCACGCCCGCTCCCACGGCGCAGGCTCGTCGAGGCGTTCGACGAGGAAGAGTGGCGGCTCGAGCGGAAGGTTCGTGAGCAGCGCGCGGCGGGCGTCGAGGGTCAACGACGTCACGTCGCGGCCCGCGAGCCACATGACGTCGAACAGGTGATAGCCGATCTCGTGACGATGGCCCCACACGCCGAGCGCCTCTCCATCCAAAACGACGTCTCGAACGGGGAGCGCCGCGACGGCCTCGACGACGGACGGGTACGAGTCATTCTGCAAGAGCCGGTTCCTCGACAGCAGTCGAACGTGTCGGCCGTCCTTGAAGGCGAGGAGCCGAATGCCGTCCAGCTTTCGCTCGAACACCCACTCGGATCCTTCGAACCGTTCGCGCGTGAGCGTCGCGGCCATGGGCTCGACCCATTCAGGCACGGACGACACAACGATCGAGCGCGTTCGCGGCATCGCTGGTGTTTTAGTCTAAGACCAGATCAGACCTCGTCCATGTGCCTGAGTGATGACAATGCAAGGGAACAGCATCCCTGGAGACGGCTGAGTGGCACGTCTGTTGCCTCCCGGGATGGTCGATGATCGGTCTCGGACGGACGCCTCGAAACACCGATGAAGTCGTACGACCTCCCGCGCACCAGAACATTGACGCGATCATCGAGTTGCGTGCGCGCGCCTCGCGCTCGCTGTCGCCGCATCAGCGCTTTCTCGAACGAGCCACGAGATCCGCGGGGCGTCCCGTGATGGTCTACCTGACCATCATGGGTGTCATGGGTTGGATGATCTTGAATTCGATCTGGCCGCACGTCTTCGCGTCACGTGCGCCTGATCCGCCGCCATTTCCAGGTCTCGAGGTCGTCGTCAGCTCCCTCGCGGTCGTCATCACCATCACGATTCTCACGACGCAGACCCGCGAGCGCCAGTC
>DATAZS010000046.1:0-8266 GCA_036271915.1 Polyangia bacterium | reverse complement strand
AGCGCCTCGACGTGCGGCGCGATGGCGCGGCACGGCGCGCACCACACGGCCCAGAAATCGACGAGCACCGGGAGCTTCGATCCCAGGATGTCCGTCTTGAAGTTGGCGTCGGTGACCTCGACAACGTTCTGGCTAGCCATGGCGCTTCATCTAGCACGCCGTCCGGCCGTCTCCAAGGCGGGAAAGGGTACCAGACGCCGCCTCGTGGTAGATCTTCATGGTGTCGACCCTGACGGCGCTGGAGATCGGGGCGTACGCCCTGGCGTCGCTCCTCTATTTGGGCTTCCTCGTGGGCCTGCGCGACAAGCCTGGGCGCATCGTGCTCTCGCTCGCCGTGCTGCTGCACCTCTACGACATCGGCGCGCGCTGCGTTCACGGCACGAACCCGATCTCGTCGACGCCCGAGGCGATGTCGTTCATCGCGTTCCTGCTCGCGGCCGGCTACGTGCTCGGGTCGCTGCGCTACGGCCTCGCGTCGGCCGGAGCGTTCGCGGCGCCCGCGGCGCTCGCGCTGTTGCTGCTCGCGCGCGTCGTGCCCGCCGAGTCGGGCACGCCCACCATGGGCACGCTCGGTTACACGCACATCCTGCTCGCGACCGTGGGCGTCGCCGTGTTCTTCATCGCGGCCGTGCTCGCCGTCGTCTACCTGTTTCAAGATCGCCAGCTGCGGCGCAAGGAGTTCGCGCGCGTCACGAGCCGCGGCACGCCGCTCGACACGCTCGACAGGCTCGCGGCGCGGTGCGTGTCCGTGGGCTTCCCGATCTTCACGGTCGCGATCGTGACGGGCGCGATGTGGATCGCGCGCCTCGGCGTCTTGCACGGCACGGCGGCGTTGCGGCCCGAGTATTTGCTGGCGTTCGTGACGTGGGTGGCGTTCGCCGTGTTGCTCATCGCGCGCCTCGGCGGCGGGTGGCGCGGGCGGCGCGCGGCGTGGCTCACGCTGGGTGGCTTCGGGGGGACGGTGCTCGTGCTGATCGTCTACTTCTTGAGGCACGCGGCGTAGGCCAACGCGCATGCCAGGAAAAGCCGCCCCCACGCTCGATGTCGTCGTGCTCGGTGTCTCGCACCGCACGGCGCCCGTCGCGCTGCGCGAGAAGCTCGCCATCGCGCCCGACCAGATGGACGCGACGCTCCTCGAGCTCAAGACGCTGCCGGGCGTGCGCGAGATCGCGCTGCTCAACACCTGTAATCGCGTCGAGATTTACGCCGTGACGAGCGACGCCGACACCGCGCTGCGCGCCATGAGCGTCGACCTCGCGCGCCGCGCGGGCATGCTCGAGGCCGAGATCGAGCCGCACCTGTACACGCGGCTCGAGCGCGAGGGCGTCAAGCACCTCTTCCGCGTCGCCTCGAGCCTTGACTCGCTCGTCGTGGGCGAGCCGCAGATCCTCGGGCAGGTGAAGACGGCCTTCGACGACGCGAAGCGCGTGGGCACGGCCGGGAACGTGCTCAACGGGTTCTTGCAGGGGGCCTCGCGCGCGGCGCGCCTCGTGCGCAGCAAGACCGAGATCGCGCGCAACCCCGTGTCGGTCAGCTCCGTGGCCGTCGAGGTCGCGCACAACTTCTTTGGCGACTTCGACGGCAAGCGCGTGCTGGTCGTGGGCGCGGGCAAGATGTCGGACCTCGCGGCGCGCGCGCTGCGGTCGCGCGGCGCGACGCTCACCGTGACGAACCGGACGCGCGCGCGCGCCGAGGAGCTCGCCGGACGGTTCGGCGCCGGGGTTCACGACTGGGAAGACCTCGCGGGCGCGCTCGCCCAGTCGGACATCGTCATCGCGTCGACGGGCGCGCAGCGGCCCGTGCTCACGCGCGAGCTCATGGCGCGCGTGCAGCGCGCGCGGCGCGGGCGGTTGATCTTCCTCATCGACATTGCCATGCCCCGCGACGTCGAGCCGTCGGTGCGCGACGTGCCCGACGTCTACGTCGCCGATCTCGACGATCTCCAGAAGGAGGCCGCCGACCACCTCAAGGGCCGCCAGGCCGAGGCGACCCAGGCCGAGGAGATCGTCGAGGCCGAGGTCGTACGCTTCCTGCAGGCGTGGAACGGTCAGCAGCTCGGCCCCGTCGTCACGGCCATGCGGGCGCACGTCATCGGCCACGCGCACACCGAGGCCGAGAAGCTGCTCGCGAGCCTCGCTCACTTGCCCGAAAAAGATCGCAACGCGATCACGGCGTCGTTCGACGCGTTCGCGAAGAAGGTGCTCCACTTGCCCCAGATCGCTTTGAAGAAGGACGCCGGCGAGGCGCTGTCGCTCGTCGACGCCGTGCGAAAGCTGTTCGATCTCCAGCCCGCCGGGCCGCTCGCCGACGGCGACGCGCCCGTCGGAGCCGCGATAGCCGAGGGCACGTCCGAAGGCACGTCGAAGGAGCCGTCGTGAGCCTCGGCAAGCTCGTCATCGGCACGCGCGGCAGCGCGCTCGCGCGCTGGCAGGCGGCGCACGTCGCGCGCGCGCTGCAGGCGGCGCACCCCGGCCTCGCGATCGAGGAGCACATCATCGTCACCGAGGGCGATCGTGTGCAGACGGGCCCCGTCATCGATCTCGGTGGCAAGGGCGTGTGGGTCGAGGAGATCGAGAAGGCGCTCACGGCCGGGACGATCGATCTCGCCGTGCACAGCCTCAAGGACGTGCCCGCCGAGCTCGCGCCGGGCCTCGCGCTCGTCGCGATCCCGGAGCGGGCCGATCCCCGCGACGCGCTCGTGAGCCGCTCGGGCGCCGATCTCATGGCGCTGCCGCCCGACAGCCGCATCGGCACGTCGAGCCTGCGTCGCGTGTGTCAGGTGCGCGCGCTGCGCGCCGACCTGCGCGTCGAGATCCTCCGCGGCAACGTCGACACGCGTCTGCGTAAGGTCGCAGAGGGCGTCGTCGACGCGGGCGTGCTCGCGTGCGCCGGCCTCGACCGCCTCGGCTTCGGCGCGCGCATCTCTCAGCGCCTCACGCTTGATGAGATGTTGCCGGCCATCGGCCAGGGCGCGCTCGCCATCGAGGCGCGCGCCGCCGACGCGCGCGTGGTCTCGCTCACGCGCGCGCTGTCGGATCCCGCGGCCGAGATCACCGTCGCGGCCGAGCGCGCGCTGCTCGCCGGCCTGGGCGTCGGGTGCCGCACGCCGGTCGCGGGCCACGCGGTTCTGACCGAGGGTCGCGTCGTGCTGCGGGGGCTCGTCGGGCGCCCCGACGCCTCCGAAATGATACGCGACGAGGTCTCGGGCCCCCCCTCTGACGCGGCCTCGCTCGGCGCTGATCTCGCCCGGCGGCTTTTGGCCCGCGGCGCCGACCGAATCCTGCGCGAGCTCGAGCCAGTCTCCTAAGTGGCTGAAATTACTAAGCCGCTTGGGGGACTGCTTGACCGCCGACGGCCGGAGCGCTATCTGCAACGGCTCACTATGGCTGGCTTCGGGCTCCACAACCCGGCTGCAAAGGCTCCGACAAGCCCCTTCATGGACGCTCGGACAAGCCTCGCGATAGCTCCCTCTTTCTTTAGTGTCGAGGCGGACGCGCCGACCTTTCCGGCTGCGTTGCGCCAACTTTCTCGACCCGTCCGACCTGTCGCCGCCCTTTGGATCTCGGGCCGATTGCCGCGTCCCGAGGAGCGGCTGCTCGCGATCGTCGGCTCACGGGCCGCTTCGGGCGTGGGCTGCCGACTGGCCGAGCAGCTCGCGGCCGCGGCGGTCGGGGCCGGCTGCGGCGTCGTGTCGGGCGGGGCGCTCGGGATCGACGCGGCCGCGCACCGGGGCGCGCTCGTCGCGGGCGGCGCGACGTTCGCCGTGCTCGGCTGCGGCGTCGACGTCGTCTATCCGGATCGCCACGGTCCGTTGTTCGCGGACATCGGGCGCGCGGGCGGATTGCTGTCCGAGTACGCGCCGGGCACGCCGCCGCGCGCCGGTCAGTTTCCCGTGCGCAACCGCATCGTCGCCGCGCTCGCCGAGGCGACGCTCGTCATCGACGCCAAGCGCGCCTCGGGCGCGCTCATCACGGCGCGGCTCGCGCGCGGCCTCGGCCGTCGCCTCTTCGCCGTGCCGGGCAGCGCCGGGTGCGACGATCTCCTCGCGTCGGGCGCGGCGCTCGTCGTCGAGGACGCGGCCGCGCTGCTCGATCGACTCGCGGGCGTGACGCCGGCCGTGGCCGCCGCGCCCGTCGCGCTCGCGCCGCTGCTGAGCGCGCTGCGCGCGGGCGCCGCCGCGCCGATTGATTTGGCGTTGCGCATGGGCGTGACGCTGCCGATGGTGCTCGCTGGCCTTGCAGAGGCGGAGCTTTCGGGGTGGGCGCGGCGCCTGCCCGGCGGACGATTCGAGGTGCTTCGTGCCAACTAAGAAGGCAGCAAAGACGGCGGACGCAGGGGTCGAGGGCGCTGACACGGCCGTGGCCGTCGCGACCAAGACCAAGGCGACCAAGGCAAAAACGGCCAAACCGAAGACCTCGGCCAAGACCGCCGTCGCGACGAAAGCCAAGGTCGCGGCCAAGACCAAAGCCCCGTCGAAGGCCAAGGGCAAGGCGAAGACCGAGGTCGACGTCGACGACGGCGCGCCGGCCGCCGCGAAGCCGCGCCGCATGAGCGAGGCGCTCGTCATCGTCGAGTCGCCCGCGAAGGCGAAGACGATCAAGAAGTACCTGGGCCCCGGCTACATCGTGAAGGCCTCGGTCGGCCACGTGAAGGATCTGCCCAAGAAGAAGATGGGCATCGACATCGACCACAGCTTCGAGCCCGAGTACGTCGTCATCGAGACGAAGCAGAAGGTGCTCGCCGAGATCAAGGAAGCGGCCGCGAACGTGCACAAGGTCTTCCTCGCGCCCGACCCCGACCGCGAGGGCGAGGCGATCGCGTGGCACATCGCCGAGGAGATCCGCCCCTCGAACCCGAACATCCAGCGCGTCCTCTTCAACGAGATCACGAAGAAGGCCATCCAAGAGGCCATCGGCAAGCCGACGACGCTCGACGTGAAGAAGTTCGAGGCGCAGCAGGCGCGCCGCGTGCTGGATCGCATCGTGGGCTACCAGATCAGCCCCGTGCTGTGGACGAAGGTGCGGCGCGGCCTGTCGGCGGGGCGCGTGCAGTCGGTCGCCGTCCGCATCATCACGGAGCGCGAGGCCGAGATAAACGCATTCCTGCCGCAGGAGTACTGGTCGGTCGAGGTGCAGGTCGAGGGCGCGACGCCGCCGCCGTTCACGGCGAAGTTCACGAAGCTCGACGGCAAGAAGGCCGAGCTGTCGCACGAGGGGCTCGCGCGCGAGGTGGAAGGCATCATCAAGTCGACGCCGCTCGTCGTCGCGGGCGTCGAGCGCAAGGAGCGGCGCAAGAACCCGCCGCCGCCCTTCATCACGTCGAAGCTGCAGCAGGAGGGGTCGAGCAAGCTGAGGTTCTCGCCCAAGCGGACAATGGGTCTCGCGCAGCGCCTGTACGAAGGCGTCGAGGTGGGCGAGGACGGCCTCGTCGGTCTCATCACCTATATGCGTACCGACTCGACGCGCCTGTCGGACGACGCCGTCACGGACGTGCGCGCGTACATCGGCGAGCGCTTCGGCGCGAACCGATTGCCGCCCGAGCCCGTCGTGTACAAGTCGAAGAAGGGCGCGCAGGACGCGCACGAGGCCATCCGCCCCACGGCGACGAAGTACGACCCCGAGATGGTGCGCAAGCTGTGGGCCGCGGGGCAGGGCGGCGGCCGCGACGAGCGCGAGACCGACGACCTGCTGCGCCTCTACACGCTGATCTGGAACCGCACGATCGCGTGTCAGATGGTGCCGGCGGTCTTCGACCAGACGAGCATCGAGATCGTTGCAAACGGGGCCCCCGTCGGGGCCCCTATCGCGGGCCGCGTCGAGCTGCGCGCGACGGGCCAGGTCATGAAGTTCCCGGGCTTCCTCGAGGTCTACGCCGAGACCGTCGAGGACGCCGCCAACGAGGACGAGACGAGCGGCGCGCTGCCCGACGTCAAGGAGGGCGAGACGCTCAAGCTGCTCGAGACGCGCCCGGAACAACACTTTACGCAGCCGCCGCCTCGGTTCTCAGAGGCGACGCTCGTCAAGGAGCTCGAGGAGAAGGGCATCGGTCGCCCGTCGACCTACGCCGCGATCCTCACGACGATCCAGGGGCGCGGCTACGTCGAGAAGAAGGAGGGCCGTCTGCACCCGACGGAGCTCGGCACGATGGTCGACGGCCTGCTCCTCAAGAGCTTCCCCGACATCGTGAGCAGCGACTTCACGGCGCAGATGGAGGAGCAGCTCGACAAGGTCGAGGAGGGCGAGGCCGACTGGGTCAAGATCCTCAGGGACTTCTACACGCCGTTCAAGAAAGAGGTCGAGACGGCGAAGAAGGAGATGCGCGACGTCAAGGCCGAGGAGACGCCCACCGACGAGGTCTGCGAGAAGTGCGGCAAGCCCATGGTCATCAAGTGGGGGCGCAACGGTCACTTCCTCGCGTGCACGGGCTACCCCGACTGCCGCAACACGAAGGAGTACGTCAAGAACGCCGACGGCACGCTCACGATCGTGTCGACGACGCGCCCCTCGGACATGAAGTGCCCCACGTGCGGCTCGGACATGGTTATCCGGCGCGGCCGCTTCGGCGAGTTCCAGGCCTGCACGAAGTACCCCGAGTGCAAGACGACGGCGCCCATGTCGCTGGGCGTGACGTGCCCGAAGCCCGACTGCGGCGGCTACCTCACCGAGAAGCGCTCGAAGCGCGGCAAGGTGTTCTTCGGCTGCTCGAACTACCAGCGCACGCAGTGCGACTTCGTGTCATGGGATCGCCCCGTGCCGCAGCCGTGCCCCAAGTGCGCCAAGCCGTTCTTGCTGCAGAAGGTGTCGAAGACCGGCACGCGCCTTTACTGCGAGGACAAAGAAGGCTGCGGCTACACGGTCGACGCCGCCGAGGCCGGCGAGGCCACGGAGGGCACGCCCGAAGGCGGCGCGCCGCCGCAGAGCGCGGCGTAGGTCAGCCGCGCGTCAGCGTCGCGACGCACTCGAGGTGGCGCGTCTGCGGGAACATGTCGAAGGGCCGCACGCGCGCGACGCGGTAGGCGGCGGCGCGCAGCGCGACGAGGTCGCGCACCTGCGTCGCGGGGTTGCACGAGACATAGACGATCGCGCGCGGCGCGAACGCGACGAGCTGCGCGAGGAACGCGGGCGAGCAGCCCTTGCGCGGCGGATCGACGATGACGGCGGCGTCTTTGCCCGCGAAGGGCAGCCCCGCGAAGATCGTCGTCGCGTCGGCCTTCGTGAAGGTGCAATTGGCGCGGCCGTTGCGCACGGCGTTCTCGGACGCCCAGCGCACGCTCGACGGGCTGAGCTCGACGCCCACGACCTGCTCGAACCCGGGCGCCGACGTGAGCGCGAGCAGGCCGCTGCCGCAGTAGGCGTCGACGAGGAAGCGCGCGCCGTTCGTGCGCGCCTCGGCGGCGACGTGGGCCGCGAGCGCGGGCAGCAGGAACGGGTTGTTCTGGAAGAAGTCGTGCGCCGCGAAGTTGAGCGTGAGATTTCCCACCTGCTCGGTCACGGTCTCGCGTCCGTCGGTCGTCACGCCCGACGCGGCCTCGCGCAGCAGCAGCGACGCGCCGAGCTTGTACGCCTTGATGCTCGCCGTGACCTCGGCGCGCAGCAGCGTGAGGCGCTCGTTGATGGCGTCGGTCGCGATCGGGCACTGCGGCACGTCGATCGTCCGCCGCGGCATCGCCGTGCCGAGGAAGCCGATGGGCGGCACCTGGCCGCGCGGTCGCTGGAAGTGCGGCGTGAGCTTCGATCGGTAGCCGTACTCCCGCGGGGAACCGACGCACGCGTCGACCGCGATTGCGAGACCGGGGAGCGCCTCGGCGAACAGGCGCCGCACCTCGGCCGCCTTCCACGCGAGCTGCTCGTCGTAGGGCACGTGCTGCAGCTGGCAGCCGCCACACGTTCCGAAGAGCGCGCAGCGCGGCGCGACGGGGGCGCTCGGCGTGGGCAGGGGCGCGTCTTCGCCTGTACCTTCGGGGGCGCGCGCGTCTTCGTCTTCGGCCATCGCGCGCCAGTGTGCCGAACCCGCGCGCCCGCGTCGAGGCGCGGATTCGCGCCGTCGCTCCGCCTGCGCTACGATCGGCGCCCATGGAAGCGGCGCTCGCGGCGTTTCGCCAGTACCTCGCGACGGAGCGGCGGGCGTCGGAGCATACGCAGCGCGCGTATCTGCACGACGTCGACGAGCTGGTGGCGTACGCGCGCGCGAAGCTCGGGCGCGCGCCGACGCTCGAAGAGCTCGACCTCATGACGTGCCGCGCGTACCTCGCGTCGCTCCACGGCCA
>DATAZS010000045.1:0-5616 GCA_036271915.1 Polyangia bacterium | reverse complement strand
TCATCATCGTGAGCCCCGCGGGCGCGACGAGCGCGATCGATCCCGGCGTCACCGCGCCTTGGACGAGCGGGCCGGTGACGTTGGTCCCAGCCACCGATTGTCCCCCGATCGTCACGCTCGCCGGCACCGTGTAGCTCCAGGTCTCGCCGGCGGTCTCGTCGTAGGCGCCGTCGAGCAGCTCGATCGTGTCGCCCGCGCCGGCGGCGGCGACCGCGCTCTTGAGCGTTCGGAAGGGCGCGTCGATCGTCCCGCGGTTCGTGTCCGCGCCCGCGGGGCCGGACGTGATGGCGTCGACCTCGACGACGTTCGGGAGCGAGACGTTGCCGCTCGCCTCGGAGAACGTCAGCGTCTGCGCGCCGAGCGGGACGCCGTGAGGAACGGAGACGGCGAGGACGAGGCGCGTGTCCGTGCTCTGCGGCTGCCGCTCGACGACGAGCCCGCCCAGATCGAACGCCGTCGCGTCCGCCAACCCTCCCGCGGCGCGCGTGACGACGAGCGAGACGCCCGTCTGTCCTTGCCGCAAGGTCGCCGACGGGGTGACCGTCGTGCCGTCGGGCGGCGTGCCGCCCGCGCTCTGGCAGGCGGCCAGCAGGCAGCCCAGCGCCGAGACGGTCACGACGCGCCACTGGTTCAGAAGCCGCATTGGTCGCCTCCGCCCGAGGCGTGCAAGCAGTGCAACGCGCGGTCGCTGCCCGTGTCGTAGATCGCGAGGCAGAGGTGCTGCCCCTGACACGTCTGCTTGGGCGCATTCGCGACGCCGAGCGCGGCGAACGTCGACATGCACTCGGCCAGCGTCGTGTAGCCCGGCGTCGCCGTGCCGCAGTAAGCGATGAAGGTCGGGCAGAAGGTGTCCAACGTGCAAACGACGTCCGGGCCAGCGGCCGGGCTGTTGAGGCCCGTCATCGAAGCGTCCGCGACGGGCGCGCCAGCGTCAGGGCGAGGCGTGTCGCTCGAGCCGCCGCCGCAGCCGCTCGCGGCGATGGTCAACGCGAAGATCGAGATCAAAAACGTCTTCGACACCTCAGTGATCCTCGCAGAGAAATCAGCCAAACCCAGCGTGAAAAGGATCGTATCCCGAAAGGAAAAACGCGCAAGACGCGGGGCGGGGAGCGTCAATTCGCGCAGCTCGTCGTCGAGATCGTTTGGGAGATCTCGGGGGCGCCAACTCGCGCGAAACGCGAGTACCATGATCTCGATGCGGATCTCGCTCGGGACGCGCGGTGCAGCTCTCGCCTTCGTCTTCGCCGTGGCGGCCGCCGGGTGCGGCGGCTCGAACGCCAAGTCCGACGCGGGGGGCGGCGGAAGTGGCGGCGCCGGCGCGGAGGGTGGCTCGACGGGCGGCGCGGGCGCTGGTGGCCAACCGGCCGGCGGTAGCGGCGGCGCGGCGGCGGGGGGCACCGGCGGCTCGACCAGCGCCGGCGGTGCCGGCGCGAGCGACGCGGGAGCAGAGGGGACGCACGATGGCGGCGTCGACGGCGCCATCGACGTGGTCGCGGGCGACACGGGCTCGGCGTCGTCGGGCTGCACGGGCAAGACGTACAAGCTGTGCGAGGACTTCGAGTCGGGCACGGTCGGCGAGATCCCGACCGGGTGGACGGCGCTCCAGGGCTACGCGCCCACGCGCGGCGGCACCGTGCTCGCGAACGACGCCGCTCACTCGGGCACGATGGCGCTGAAGAGCGACGGGATGAGCACGGGACTGGATCGCGTGCAGCGCGCGCTCGCGAGTCTCGGTCCCACGGCGACGAAGCACTGGGGCCGCCTCTTCTACAAGGTCGGCTCACCCGCGCCGAAGCCCACGTCGGGCGTGATTCACATAACGATGGCCGCGCTCGAGGGCACGACGGAGAACCGCGTCGTCGACACGGTCGTCGCGATGAACGGCACGCACCAGTGGCTGTTCAACATCCCCGACGACTCGTGCTGCGCCGGCTCGGACTACAAGTGGTCGTTCGACGGCGCCTGGCACTGCGCCGAGTGGAACATCGACGTCGCGACGTCGAGCTTCCGCTTCTTCAGTGACGGTCAAGAGGTCACGCAGCTCGCCTTCACGGGCAAGACGGGCGCGAAGATGTCCGACTACAAATCGATCGGCCTCGGCACGATCTACTACCAGGCGCCGCCCACGCCGGTCGTGATGTGGTTCGACGATCTCGCGATCGACGACAGCCGCGTCGGCTGTCTGTGACGGGCGCGCGATGACGCCGATCTCCGCCTTCGCGACCGCCGCAGCGCCCTGGCAGACCTTCTACGTCCTCATCGGGACGGCCGCCGCCACGCTCGTGGGGCTCATGTTCGTCGCCGTCACGTTCGGGTCGAACATCATCAGGCCCGAGACCTCGGCGACGGCGCGCTCCTTCATCGATCCGACGTTCACGCACTTCGTACAGGTGCTCTTCATGTCGTGCCTCGTCGTGGTGCCGACGATGAGGCCGGGGCTGTTCGGCCTTCTGCTGCTCACGATGAGCGTGCTCAGGTTCGCGGCTTTGTTCCGCGTTCATCGTCACATGCGCCACGCGCAACGGCTCCACAACGACATCGAGCTGTCGGACTGGATCTCGGGCATCGTCGTCCCGGTGATCTGCTACTCGTTGCTGGGCCTCACGGGCGCGCGGTTCATCGAGGGCACGTTCGCCTTCTCCGCCCTCGCGATCGTGACGATCGCGATCCTCATGCTGGGCGTCTTCGGCGCGTGGGAGCTCATGCTCTGGATGGCGCTGAAGCGCGCCGCGGCATCGAAGGAGAACGGTGACCTGCCGCGTGAGTGAGCGACCGTGACGCGCGGCTTGCTCGACCTGCTCGAGATCGACGCCCCTATCATCCAGGCGCCCATGGCGGGCGTGTCGACGCCCGAGATGGCGGCCGCCGTGTCGAACGCGGGCGCGCTCGGCTCGATCAGCGTCGGCGCGACCGACGTGCGAGGCGCCCAAAAGATGATCGCCGCGTTTCGCGAGCGTTCGCGACGTTCGTTGAACGTCAATGTGTTCTGTCACGCGCCCGCGCGCGCCGACCATGCGCGCGAGGCGAAGTGGCTCGACCGCCTGCGCCCCGAGTTCGAACGGCTCGGCGCGCGTCCGCCCGCGGAGCTGCACGAGATCTATCGCAGCTTCGTCGAGGACGACGCCATGCTCGAGCTGCTCGTCGCCGAGCGGCCGAAGGTGGTGAGCTTTCACTTCGGCGTCCCCGCGCCCGCGCGCGTGCATGCCTTGCGCGACGCCGGCGTCGTGCTGCTGGGCGCGGCGACGAGCCTCGCCGAGGCGCGCGCGCTCGCCGCCGCGGACGTCGACGTCATCGTGTCCCAAGGCTTCGAGGCGGGCGGCCATCGCGGCACGTTCGACCCCGACGCCGCCGACGACGCGCTCTCGACGTTCGCGCTCACGCGGTTGCTCGCGCGCGAGCTCGATCGACCGGTGGTCGCGGCCGGCGGGATCATGGACGGCGCGGGGATCGCGGCGGCGCTGAGGTTGGGCGCGAGCGCGGCGCAGCTCGGCACGGCGTTCGTCGCGTGCGACGAATCGGCCATCGACGTCGGGTACCGCGCGGCGCTCGCGAGCGACGCCGCCCACCACACGCTCATGACGCGCGCGATCTCGGGGCGACCGGCGCGTTGTCTCGCGAACCGATTCACGGCGATCGGCGCCGATGTTGCCGCGCGCGAGCTGCCCGACTACCCGATCGCCTACGACGCCGGCAAGGCGTTGCACGCCGCCGGGAAAGCGGCGGGCAACTTCGGTTTCGGCGCCCAGTGGGCGGGCCAAGGCGCGCCGCTTTCGAAGCGCATGCCCGCCGCGGATCTGGTCGCGCTCCTCCGCCGCGAGCTGTCGGACGTCGCGCGCTGAAGCTGTGGCTGTGACTAGTAAACCTTGGATTTTAACCAAGGTTTACATGGACTTACGTCATCTCTGTCTGTAGATCTGCCGAAGCGCGCCCGGTGCGGCCGAGCGCGCTTCGCCCTTATGCAGCGGAGGTTCGGCATGCGAGGCACTGTAGCGGCAGCGGTGGCGTTGATCGTCTCGGGGTGCGCGGGGATCAAAGGGTCCGCCGGTCAAAGCGGCGGCGGGAGCGGCGGCGGCTACATCGCGTCGAGCGGCAGCGCCGGCATGGGAACGCTGCCTATCTTCACGACGGACGGAGGCAGCAGCACGCCGCCGATCTTGGGCGCCGACGGCGGAACGCACCCGATTCCGGGCACGATCACGTCGGACGGCCCCGCGACGATCACGGTGAGCGGCAAGCCGACGTCCGTGCACCTCATCTTGAAGCTGGCCGACGGCACGACGCCGCCCAATTTCAACTGGTCGGTCGACGACACGGCGATCGGCGCGGTCGGCAGCGACGGCGTCTTCACGCCCAACGGCTATGTGGGCGGCGTCGCGACCGTCACGGCCACGGTGGGCACGGGCACCGTCACGACGATGATCACGGTAAATGTCGACATCACCGACGATCCGGGCACGCTCGATCCGCAGGACAAGACGGCGCTGACGACGGGCGGCCAGAGCGACGCGCAGTTCAAGTGGCTCTACCCGTACGACGGCACGGTGTTCCCGCGCGGGCTCACGGCGCCGACGCTGCAGTTCGCCGGCACGGGCACGCGCGCGAGCTACCTGACGATCACGGCGCCGCACTTCAGCTACAAGCAGATCGCCAACCTGAACGATCCGTTGCAGGTCACGATCCCGCCCGCGATCTGGAAGGGCGTCACGCTCACGGCGGGCCCGAAGGACAAGGTCACCGCCTCCGTCACGAAGCTCGCGGGCGACACGGCGACGGGGCCGCTCACGCAGTCGTGGTTGATCGCGTCGGCGACCATCAACGGCGTTTTTTACTACAACACGTACACGGGCTCGATGCTCGCCAACGGGGGCGGCGGCATCATGCGCATCCCCGCGGGGCAGGACGCGCAGCTCGTCGTGCAGGGCTGCACGGTGTGTCACTCGATCAGCGCGAACGGCAGCGTGCTCGCGGCCGGCAGCCAGAACGCGCCCAACGCGCTGGGCGATTGGAACCCCGTGACGAGCCAGACGTACGACCTCGGCACGACGGGCACGGCGACGATGCGCACGCAGACGACCGAGGGGCGCACGTTCTCGTTCATGGGGCTCACGCCCGACGGCAGCCGCGGGCTCGTGAGCGGGTTGCCGCCGAAGCGAAACGGGCCGTTCCTGCCGCACGGGATCTTCTCGACGCCGGGCCTGCCGTCGAAGATGGTCGACACGAAGACGGGTGCGGACATCGCGGCGCCGTCGCTGACGTCCCTCGTCCAGTACGCGACGACGCCCGCGTTCTCGCCCGACGGCGCGCACGTCGCCTTCGTCAACAGCGATCGCCTGGGGCCGACGTGCCTCGACAAGACGTGCACGGGCACGTGCCTCGACATGTGCACGCGCGTGTTGTCGATCATGGACTTCGACGCGAAGGCGACCACGCCCACGTTCTCGAACCTGCGCGATCTCGTGACGGGCATGGGCACCGGCATGGCGGTCGCATGGCCGTCATTCCTGCCCGACGGCACGGGCGTGCTTTATCACCAGGGCGACTCGCTCGATTCGGACACCTTCATCAGCGACGCGTCGCCGCTCGGTCCGCAACAGGGAGAGCTGCGGCTCGTCGAGA
>DATAZS010000044.1:0-6401 GCA_036271915.1 Polyangia bacterium | reverse complement strand
GCGACCTCGCGCAGCGCGAGCTCGCGCAGGTGCGCGAGGTTGCCGTCCTGGAAGAAGTGGTCGAGTGCCCAGCCAATCTTGTCGCCGCCGTAGATCTTCCCCGCGCGCAGCCGCTCCTGCAGATCCTCGACGGACAGATCGAGGTTGATGACCTGATCGGCCTGCTTGAGGAAGCTGTCGGGCACCGTCTCGCGGATCGACACGGCCGCGACGCGCTCGACGACGCTCTTGAGGCTCTCGAGGTGCTGCACGTTGAACGCGCCGATGACGTTGATACCCGCGTCGAGCAACTCGACGACGTCCTGATAGCGCTTGCGGTTGCGGCTGCCTGGCACGTTCGTATGCGCGAGCTCGTCGACGATCGCGACGGCGGGCGTGCGCTTGAGGATGTTGTTGAGGCTCATCTCCTTGATGACGACGCCGCGGTACTCGACCTGTCGGCGCGGCACGGCCTCGAGCCCGGCGACGAGCGCCTCCGTCTCGACGCGGCCGTGCGTCTCGATGAAGCCGATGACGATGTCGACGCCGCGCTCGCGCAACGCGTGCGCCTCCTGCAGCATGCGGTACGTCTTGCCGACGCCGGCGGCGAAGCCGATGTAGAGCTTCAAGCGGCCGCGCTTCCCGCGCTCGACGAGCTCGAGGAAATCTTCCGCGCGCGTGCGTGCGGGAACGTCGGACATCGCAGCCACGCTACGCTCGCCGCACCGTCGAGGGAAGAGCACGTTGCAACCCTCGACGAGCTTCCAGGTTGCAGGTTGCAACCTTCGGCGCGAACGCGGGCCGAGGCGCGGCCTCGTCGCGTGGCACGCCTGATGCGTTGACGACGACGCATGAAAGACCTCGTCTTCCTCGGCGTCACGGCGGCGTTCTTCGCGCTGGCGTGGCTCTACGTCAAATCGTTCGACCACATCTGAAGGAGCGTCATGTCCATCGACTACACCATCGGCGCCCTGCTCTCGCTCTGCCTGACGGGCTACCTCGTCTACGCGCTGCTTCGTCCCGAAAAGTTCTGAGGAGACAACCCATGACCGCGATTGGCTGGCTTCAAATCATCGTCTTCTTCGCCGCGATCGTCGCCGCGACGAAGCCGCTCGGCGTCTACATGCACCGCGTGTTCGAGGGCGACCGGCAGCCGCTGCCGCGCGTCTTCGGACGGCTCGAGCGCGTGCTCTATCGCCTGTCGGGCGTCGATCCCACGCGCGAGCAAGACTGGAAAATGTACACCCTCGCGCTGCTGATCTTCAGCGCCGTGGGTGTCGTCGTGACGTACGCGTTCCAGCGGTTGCAGCAGTGGCTGCCGCTCAATCCTCAGCACTTCGGCGCCGTCGAGCCCGCGTCCGCCTTCAACACGTCGGCGAGCTTCGCGACCAACACGAACTGGCAGGGCTACTCGGGCGAGTCGACGATGAGCTACCTCACGCAGATGGCGGGGCTCGCGTGGCACAACTTCACGTCGGCCGCCGCGGGCATCGGCGTCGCGCTCGCGCTCGCGCGCGGCTTCGCGCGCCGGCCGGGCCCCAATGTGACTGACGCCAAGACGCTTGGTAACTTTTGGGTCGATCTCATCCGCGGCATCGTCTACGTGTTCCTGCCGCTCAGCATCGTCTTCGGCCTCGTGCTCGTGTGGCAAGGCGCGATCCAGAACCTGTCGCCCTACCTCGACGTCACGACGCTCGAGGGCGGCAAGCAGACGCTCGCGCTCGGCCCCGTGGCGTCGCAGGAGGCCATCAAGCAGCTCGGCACGAACGGCGGCGGCTTCTTCAACGCCAACGCCGCGCACCCGTTCGAGAACCCGACGCCGTTCACGAACTTTCTCTCGCTGTTCATGATCTTCGCCGTCTCGTCGGGCCTCACGTACACGTACGGGCGCATGGCGCGCGACCAGCGCCACGGCTGGGCCATCTGGGGCGCGATGTCGATCCTCTTCGTCGCAGGCGTCGCCGTCTGCTACCCGGCCGAGACGCACGCCAACCCGGCGATCGCGGGCCTCGCCGTCGACCAGAGCGCGGGCAACATGGAGGGCAAAGAGGCGCGATTCGGCGTTGCGGCGTCGTCGCTCTACGCCGTCGTCACGACGGACGCGTCGTGTGGTGCCGTCAACGCGATGCACGACAGCTTCACGCCCATCGGCGGGCTCGTGCCGCTCGCCAACATCCAACTGGGCGAGGTCGTCTTCGGCGGCACGGGCGCGGGCCTCTACGGGATGCTCGTCTACGTCGTGCTCACCGTGTTCATCGCGGGCCTCATGGTGGGCCGCACGCCCGAGTACCTCGGCAAGAAGATCGAGGGTCGCGAGATGAAGCTCGCGATGCTGTACGTGCTGATCTTCCCGCTCGTCGTGCTCGGCTTCTCGGCGTGGAGCGCCGTCAAACCCTACGGCACGTCTTCGCTCAACAACAACGGGCCGCACGGCCTCATGGAGATTCTGTACGCGTTCACGAGCGCCGCCGGCAACAACGGCTCGGCGTACGCGGGGCTCAACGCCAACACGCCTTGGTACAACGTCTCGCTCGGCCTCACGATGCTCGCGGGCCGCTTCCTCATGATCATCCCCGCGCTCGGCATCGCGGGCTCGATGGTCGGCAAGAAGGTCGTCCCGCCGTCGGGCGGCACCTTCCCCACGAACGGCGGCACGTTCGCCGTGCTGCTCGTCGCGATCGTCGTCGTCGTGGGCGCCCTCACCTTCTTCCCGGCGCTGTCGCTGGGCAACGTCATCGAGCACTTCGCGGCCGTCAACGGAAAGGTCATCTAGTCATGTTTCGCCCCAACGCTCAGTCACGGTCCTTGTTCGACGGCGCCATCGTTCGGCGCGCGAGCGTCGACGCGCTTGCCAAGCTCGCGCCCCGCCACGTCGCGCGCAACCCCGTCATGTTCGTCGTCGAGATCGGCAGCGTGCTCACGACGCTCATCTTCGTGCGCGACCTCGTGCACCGCACCCAAGGCGGCGCGCCGCTGTGGTTCACGGGCGCCGTCACGGTGTGGCTGTGGTTCACCGTGATCTTCGCGAACTTCGCCGAGGCCGTCGCCGAGGGCCGCGGCAAGGCGCAGGCGGACACGCTGCGAAAGATGAGGAAGGAGACGACGGCACGACGCTTGGTGGGTGGGCTGTCGGGCAAAGGGAACAGGGAAGAGGTTGTGCCGTCGTCTTCGCTTCGCAAAGGCGATCACGTCGTCGTCGAGGTCGGGCAGCTCGTCCCCGGCGACGGCGAGATCATCGAGGGCATCGCGTCCGTCGACGAGTCCGCCATCACGGGCGAGTCGGCGCCCGTCATCCGCGAGAGCGGCGGCGATCGCTCGGCCGTGACGGGTGGCACGAAGGTGCTGTCGGATCGCATCGTCGTGCGCATCGCCGTCGACCCGGGCGAGTCGTTCCTCGACCGCATGATCGGCCTCGTCGAGGGCGCGGCCCGTCAGAAGACGCCCAACGAGATCGCGCTGCACATCCTGCTCGTGGGCCTCACGATCGTCTTCCTGTTCGCGTGCGTCACGCTCGTGCCGCTCGCCCTCTACTCGACGATCACGCTGTCGGCGACCGTGATCGTCGCGCTGCTCGTGTGCCTCATCCCCACGACGATCGGCGGCCTGCTGTCGGCCATCGGCATCGCGGGCATGGATCGCCTGCTGCAGAAGAACGTCATCGCCATGAGCGGCCGCGCCGTCGAGGCGTCGGGCGACGTCGACACGCTGCTCCTCGACAAGACGGGCACGATCACGCACGGCAACCGCATGGCGACCGAGCTGCTGCCCCTCGGCGGCGTGTCCGTCGACGAGCTCGCGCAAGCGGCGGCGCTCGCCAGCCTCGCCGACGAGACGCCCGAGGGCCGCTCGATCGTGGCGCTCGTGCGCGAGAAGCTGAACCTGAGCATCCCCGAGGCCACGGGCGCGACGTTCGTGCCCTTCACGGCGCAGACGCGCATGAGCGGCGTCGACGTCGGCGGCCGCGCCATCCGCAAGGGCGCCGTGCCGTCCGTCGCCGCGTACGTCGAGTCGCTGGGCGGCAGCGTGCCCGCGCAGCTCCGTCAGATCGCCGACGGCATCGGCGACTCGGGCGGCACGCCGCTCGCCGTGAGCGACGGCGCGCGCGTGCTGGGCGTCATCCACCTCAAGGACATCGTCAAGGCCGGCATCGCCGAGCGCTTCGCGCGCTTCCGCGCCATGGGCATCCGCACCGTCATGATCACGGGCGACAACCCGCGCACGGCCGCCGCGATCGCGAAGGAGGCCGGCGTCGACGACTTCCTCGCCGAGGCGACGCCCGAGGCCAAGATGCGCCTCATCAAAGAGGAGCAGCAGAAGGGCAAGCTCGTCGCCATGACGGGCGACGGCACGAACGACGCGCCCGCGCTCGCGCAGGCCGACGTCGGCGTCGCCATGAACAGCGGAACGCAAGCGGCGAAAGAGGCCGGCAACATGGTCGACCTCGATTCGAACCCGACGAAGCTGCTCGAGATCGTCGAGGTCGGTAAACAGCTGCTCATGACGCGCGGGACGCTCACGACGTTCTCGATCGCGAACGACGTCGCGAAGTACTTCGCGATCCTACCCGCGCTGTTCATGGGCGTGTTTCCCGAGATCGCGCCGCTCAACGTCATGCGCCTCGCGTCGCCGCTGTCGGCGATCCTCTCGGCCGTCATCTTCAACGCCATCATCATCATCCTGCTCATCCCACTCGCGCTGCGCGGCGTGAAGTACCGCCCGCTGGGCGCCGCCGCCATCCTGCGGCGCTCGCTGCTCATCTACGGCGTGGGCGGCGTCATCGCACCGTTCGCCGGCATCAAGCTCATCGACCTCGGCCTCGCGGCCCTCAAGCTCGTCTGAAGCGAAGGAACCCGACCATGCGCAACGAATTCGTCATCGCCCTCCGCACGACCCTCGTGACGCTCGTCCTCACGGGCCTCATCTATCCGCTCGCCATGACGGGTGCGGCGCAGGCGCTGTTCCCCGCGCGCGCCAACGGCAGCCTCGTGCGCGACGAGCACGGCGCCGTCGTCGGCTCGGAGCTCATCGGCCAAGTGTTCGTCAACCCGGCCTATCTGCAGGGGCGCCCGTCGGCGGCCGGCAACGGCTACGACGCGACGGCGTCCTCGGGCTCGAACCTCGGGCCAACGTCGAAGAAGCTGCGCGACCGCGTCGCGGGCGACGTCGACCGCCTGCACAAGGAGAACCCGGACGCGCCGCCGCCCGTGCCCGCCGATCTCGTGACGACTTCGGCCAGCGGGCTCGACCCCGAGCTGTCACCCGCGGCTGCGCTGTGGCAGGTGCCGCGCATCGCGCGCGCGCGTCAACTCGATCCCGATCGCGTGCGCGCCGTCGTCGAGAGCCGCGTCCAGGCCCGTGACCTCGGCGTCTTCGGCGAGCCGCGCGTCAACGTGCTCGCCGTGAACCTCGCGCTCGACGCGCAGTTCGGTCGGCCTTCGCGTGCGCCCCTCGCGGGCACGACGGCGACCAAATGACCCTGGCGGAGTAAGCTGACGATCATGCGTCACCTCGCCGTGCTCGTCGTCGACGACGAGAAGAACATCCGGCAGACGCTGCGCGTGTGCCTCGAGTCGATGGACGCCGAGGTCACGGAGGCGAGCTCGGCGCCCGCGGCGCTCGAGGCCATCGGACGCGCCGTCTTCGACGTCGTCTTCCTCGATCTGCGCCTCGGCACGCAGAGCGGCCTCGACCTCATCCCGCAGCTCATCGCCGAGAACCCCAACGTCGCCGTCATCGTCATAACGGCGTACGCCACCGTCGAGACGGCCGTCGAGGCCATCCGGCGCGGCGCTTGGGACTATCTGCCCAAGCCCTTCACGCCCGGACAGATCCGCCACCTCCTCGAGAAGGTCCAGGTCCAGCGCTCGATCACGGTGCGCATGGCCGATCTACAGGAGCGCCTACAACTGGAGGCGCCCGAGACCGACCTCGAATCGGCGGCGCCCGCGATGCGCTCGATCGTCGAGGTCGTCGCGCGCGCCGCGCAGTCCGACGTGTCCGTGCTCTTCCGCGGCGAGAGCGGCACGGGCAAGGGCGTGCTCTCACGCGCCATGCACTTGCAGAGCGTGCGCCGCGATCGCCCGTTCGTCACCGTGAACTGCCCCACGCTCACCGAGGAGCTGCTCGCGAGCGAGCTGTTCGGCCACGCCAAGGGCGCCTTCACTGGCGCCGTGCGCGACCAACCCGGCCGCGTCGAGGTCGCCGAGGGGGGCACGCTGTTCCTCGACGAGATCGGCGATCTGCCCGCGAGCCTGCAGGCGAAGCTGCTGCGCTTCATTCAAGAGAAGCGCTTCGAGCGCGTGGGCGAGGCGCGCACGCGCAAGGCCGACGTGCGCGTCGTCGCCGCGACGAACCGCGATCTCGAGGTCGACGTGCGCAGCGGGCGCTTTCGCGAGGACCTGATGTTCCGCCTCAACGTCATC
>DATAZS010000043.1:0-11134 GCA_036271915.1 Polyangia bacterium | reverse complement strand
GAGCCGCTTCTCCCGCGACGTCGGCCCCTACGTGCGCGTCGACGGGATCGTGGTCGCCAACAACTGGACCGATTTGACGTCGGGCACGCTGCGCCATCCGATCGACCTCAATGAGCTGGGAGGCCCGCCGGGGACGGGCGTCGGCAACATCGCACCCGATGTGGTCATGACGAACACGAGCGTCGACGGCATGCTGTCCACACTCGCGGCGGGCGACGGCTCATGCAAAGACTGGTCGGATCCGATGGCAACGAACGTCGTCATCGGGGTGTCCGCATTCTCGACCGATGAGTGGACCGAGGGGGGGGTGGAAAGCAGCGACGCCGCGTCGACGTCCGCCGTCTGCGGAGGCACAGCCGACCTCTACTGTTTCGAGCAATAGCGGGTCTTCAGCGGACCCGCGGCAGGATCACTGCCAGCTGATGCCCGAGAAGAAGAGAAAGAACTGGCCGCCGCAGCAGCCCACTGGCCGCGTGAACGTGAGGTCCAGCGTCGCGGTACCACCATCCCCGAAGGTGAACGTCGCGATGCAGGGGGCGCCGGTCGTCGTCTGCGCCGAGTAGTGGGGACCATAGCCGTTCTGGGTGACGGTACAGGTGTCGCCTGACACATTGGTCGCGATGGCCGGCGCAGTAATGACGGCGGAGTCCGGGCATCGGCAGACGACGACATCGCTGGTAGACGCGCTCTCCTGCGACGCATCCGCCGGCGGGGCGTCCGTCGCCGCGTCTGCGGAGGTATGCGCGCTCGAGCACGAAGCGACAAGAGTCAGCATGACGAGGGCGATTCTCATCGGTGAACCTCCTTGGCAGTCCCGCCGGCAGCCACGATGGTTCCGCGGCTGCCACCGCGATGTCCCTAGGATAATCATCTACGCAGGCGTGACGACGCTTTCGCGCAGCTCGTTCCAAACGAACGATGAGATCCCCAAAAACGAAAAAGGCCTCGCAACAGCGAGGCCTTTTTTTAGAGAGCGGGAGAAGGGGTTCGAACCCTCGACGTCCACCTTGGCAAGGTGGCACTCTACCACTGAGTTACTCCCGCGAACTGCCGGGATACCTTACTGATTCCGCCCCGAGGGTCAAGCACGAACTGGTGAATCTCACGAATCTCGCGAATCTCGATCGAAGGTCGCGACGACCTCGACGTGGAAGGTCTGCGGCATCAAATCGAGGGCGACGGCGCGCGTGAGGTGGAAGCCGGCGGCGCGCAGCTGGCGGGCGTCGCGCGCGAGCGTCTGGGGATCGCACGAGACGTAGATGATGCGGCGGCGCGCGCGCGCGGCGACGTCGAGGGTCGCGCGGTCGGCGCCTTCGCGCGGCGGATCGAGCACGACCGTGTCGGCGGCCACGGCTTGCGGACGCAGCGCCCACGCCGCGCGCGGGACGGCGCGCTTGCCGCGCTCGACGGCGCCGGGATCGGCGTCCGACGCGTGCACGGCGCTCGCGCGCGCGACGAGGTGGCGCGTGAAGTTGCCGCTGCCGGCGTACAGCTCGAGCACGACGCCCGGATCGTCACCGACGGCGGCCAGCACGGCGGACACGAGCGCAGCGTTCGCGGCGCGGCCGACCTGCGCGAAGCCGCCGGCGGGGATCGGCAGCGGCGCGCCGCCGGGCTCGCTCACGTTCACCGCGACGTCGCCCAGCGCGGGCCTGCCGGCGAGCGACAGGCCGACGACGCCCGCGGCGCGCAGGCGATCGATCTCGCGTTTTGCGTGACCGGCGCCCGTCGCGTCGGTGCGCGAGACGTTGACGTGGACGCCTTCGGCGCCGGCTTGCGCCTCGATCTCCGAGTCGGGCGGCAGGCCGCGCGCGAGGGCGCGCAGGGCCGGCAGCGCGCGCGCGAGCTCGGGCCCGAGCAGCGGACACGCGGGCACGTCGACGACGTCGTGCGAGCCGCGGCCGTGGAAGCCGAGCGCCCCGCCCCGCCCCACGGCCAGCTTCGCGCGATCGCGATAGCCGAACGGCGCGGACGCCGCGACGACAGCGACGTCCGTCGCGCCGAGCGCGCGCTCGACGATCGCCTTCTTCGCGGCGTGCTGCGCGTCGAGGCTCACGTGCTGCCACTGACAGCCGCCGCACGCGCCGAAGAGCGCGCACGCTGGCACGACGCGATCGGCGCCCGGGCGTTCGATCGCGACGAGCTCGGCCCACGCGACGCGCTCCTTGGCACGCACGACGCGCGCACGCACGCGCTCGCCGGGCGCGGCCAGCGCCACGAAGGTCGCGCGACCGTCGGCCGCCGTTGGCGCATCGTCGCGCTGGCGGCCCACGGCGTCGCCGCCCGGCGCGAGCGCATCGATCTCGACGACGATTGAATCGGGGACCCTGGTAGGGTCCCCGGGCCCCCCGACGCTCGCTCCGCGCGGCAGAGCCGCGCTGCGCTCGGGCGGATTTTTCACGGGAAGGGCTGGGCCGCGCGGCCGCGTTGCAGGTCGAAGTCGAAATATCCGTCGAGCGCGCCGCCGATGCGCGATGGCGGCACGGCGTAGTGATTCTGGATCGCGTAGTCGACGGCTTGATCGCCGAGGATCAGGTGAAAGTTCGCGCGGAGCCGCTCGCCGAAGTTGACCTTGAAGTCGTTCGAGGGCGTCGTGTTCGAATCCTCGGCCGAGCCGAAGTTCTGAAACTCGATCCAGCTGCCCGGCAGCGCGACGCCCACGGCGCGCGCCTCGTCGCACGACCCGAGCGGGTCGAGCGACGCGCGCACGTAGTCTTGCGTCGAGAGGTTGATGCGTGGATAGGCGGCCGTCTTCACGAAGGGTGCGCCGGCGTCACCGGCCGCGGCGTCCGCAGAGCCCGCATCGAACGCACCCGCGTCGCCGGCGCCTCCGTCCGCGTGCGCGGTCCAGTCACACCAGCGCAGGTTCGGGATCGTCGAGCCGTCCGGCGCCGTCACGAGACGCGTGTCCCAGGTGGGCTGGCCGTTGTTCAGCTTGCCTTGTAGGCACAGCGCGACCTGCAGCGAGTTTTTGACGTCGAAGTACAACGTGTCGACGACCTCGACGCCGTTGCCCGTGCGCTGCAAGCGGATGACGAGGCGGTTCATGTGCGGCCCCATGCACGTGAGCGGCACGGGGCAGACGTCCTCGATGGGCTCACCCGCGAAGAACGTCGGGTTCAGCGAGAACATCGAGGGCGTCGCGTAGTCGTTGTACTTGTCGCAGCCCACGACGAACAGGTCTCCCGAGGCCGAGCCCGCGCCGCTGCCCACTGTGCAGGCCGCCGCGCCGAGCGCGAGCGCCACGACGCCCAACATCGAAAGCCGACTCGAAAGCCGACTCGAGAGCCGACGCGCGAGCGCGCTCACGTCGTCACCTCGACGCGCACGACCGCGCCGCGCTCGGCGCCGACGTAGGCCGAGGCCGAGCCGTTTCGCCGCGCGATCTCGAGCTGTCCCCCGCTGCCGAGGTACGCGACGAGCGCGCCCGTCGCGACGTCGGAGAACGTCCGCGCGAGCACGGGATGATAGACGCCGCCCGCGCCCTCGACCTCGATCGCGGCGTCGGGCGTCACGTGCTCGGCGCCCAGCGACGTGATGAGGTTGCCGAAGGCGTCGACGTGGATGACACGCCCCTCGACATGCCCGCCGTGGCGCGAGGTCACGGGGCGTCCGAGCTCGACCATGGCGGCGATCACGGACCCGGCCTCGTCGGCGCGCGCGCCCGCCGCGAGGCGACCGGCCGTGGGCGCGAAGACGTCGCGGCCGTGGAACGTCGGGCTCACGGGCTCGCGCCGGAACGCGGGCGCCTCGATGCGAAGGATGCGGCGATCGGACCGCGCCGCGAGCGACAGCACGCCGTTGTCGGGTCCGATGAAGAGCTGGCCGCCCGACTCGACGAGCAGATCGGCACGCGCGCCGCCCACGCCCGGATCGACGACGGCGACGTGGATCGTGCCCGCGGGGAACAGCGACGCCGCCTGCGCGAGCGCGACGGCGCCCGCGGCGACGTCCTGCGGCGGGACGCCGTGCGTGACGTCGACGAGCGTCGCCGTGGGCGCGAGCGACAACACGACGCCCTTCATCGCGCCAACATAGCCGTCGCGGTACCCGAAGTCGGTGGTCAGCGTCACGATGGGCAAGGCAATCTCACGAACGAAACGGCGAAATTATCGCACGGCGGCAGTAAGATAGCTCGGCCATGGACAAGACCGTCGCCTCCGCGGACGCAGCCCTGGCCGACCTGCCCGACGGCGCGACGCTCATGGCGGGCGGCTTCGGGTTGTGCGGCATCCCCGAGAACCTCATCCACGCCATCGCGCGGAAGGGAACGCGCGGGCTCACGATCATCTCGAACAACTGCGGCATCGACGCCAAGGGCCTCGGCATCCTGCTGGGCGCGGGGCAGGTCAAAAAGATGATCTCGAGCTACGTCGGCGAGAACAAGACGTTCGAGCGCCTGTACCTGGGCGGCAAGCTCGAGGTCGAGCTCGTGCCGCAGGGCACGCTCGCCGAGCGCATCCGCGCGGGCGGCGCGGGCATCCCGGCGTTCTACACGGCGACGGGCTACGGCACCGTCGTCGCCGAGGGCAAGGAGACGCGCGACTTCGACGGGCGGCACTACGTGCTCGAGCGCGCGCTGCGCGCCGACTTTTCCATCGTAAAAGCCTGGAAAGGCGATCGCTTCGGCAACCTCGTCTTCCGCAAGACGACGCGCAACTTCAACCCCATGATCGCGGCCGCGGGGAAGATCACGATCGCCGAGGTCGAGCAGCTCGTCGAGCCGGGGCAGCTCGAGCCCGATCAGATCCACACGCCCGGCATCTACGTCCAGCGCATCATCCAGGGTGCCGCGTACGAGAAGCCCATCGAGCAGCGGACCGTCCGCAAGAGGAGCGCCTGATGTTGTCGCGAGAGCAAATCGCGCAGCGCGCGGCACGCGAGCTGTCCGACGGCATGTACGTCAACCTGGGCATCGGCATGCCGACGCTCGTCGCGAACTACGTGCCCGCGGGCATGAACATCATCCTGCAGTCGGAGAACGGCATGCTGGGCATCGGGCCGTTCCCGTTCGACGGCGACGAGGATCCCGATCTCATCAACGCCGGCAAGCAGACCATCACCGAGCTGCCGGGCAGCGCCTACTTCTCGTCGGCCGACTCGTTCGCCATGATCCGCGGCGGCCACATCGACTGCGCGATCCTGGGCGCGATGCAGGTCGCCGAGACGGGCGACCTCGCGAACTGGATGATCCCAGGCAAGATGATCAAGGGCATGGGCGGCGCCATGGATCTCGTCGCGGCGGCCAAGCGGGTCATCGTCATGATGGAGCACGTCGCGAAGCCCAAAGGTGCATCAGCCGGCGGCCCCGACGAGAAGAAGATCCTGAAGAAGTGCTCGCTGCCGCTCACGGCCGTCGGCGCCGTGCATCGGATCATCACCGATCTCGCGGTGCTCGACGTCACGCCGAAGGGGCTCGCGCTGCTCGAGCGCGCGCCGGGCGTCACCGTCGAGGAGATCCAGGCGAAGACCGAGCCGACGCTCATCCACGGCGCGCAGGTCCCCGAGATGACGTTCGGCTGAGGTCGATGGCCGAGGACAAAGAAGCCAAAAAGGACGCGCCGCGCGAGACGAGCGCGGGCATCCCGCTCGAGGTCGTCTACGAGCCGAGCGCGGCCTTCGATCCGGCGCGCGAGCTCGGGCGTCCCGGCGAGGCGCCTTACACGCGCGGCATCCACGCGACGATGCACCGCGGGAAGCCGTGGACGATGCGGCAATACGCGGGCTTCGGCACGGCCGCCGAGTCGAACGCGCGCTACAAGTTCCTGCTCGCGTCGGGGCAGACGGGCCTGTCGGTCGCGTTCGACCTGCCCACGCAGATGGGCCGCGACGGCGATCATCCGCTCGCGCGCGGCGAGGTGGGCCGCTCGGGCGTCGCGATCTCGACGATCGACGACATGCACGTGCTGCTCGACGGGTTGCCGCTCGATCGCATCTCGACGTCGATGACGATCAACGCGACGGCGGCGACGCTGCTGTGCCTCTACGTCGCCGTCGCCGACGAGCGCGGCCTGCCGCGCGCCGCGCTGTCGGGCACGGTGCAGAACGACATCCTCAAGGAGTACATCGCGCGCGGCACGTACATCTACCCGCCCGCGCCGTCGATGCGCCTCGTCGCCGACACGTTCGCGTTCTGCCGCGACGAGGTGCCGCGATGGAACACGATCAGCATCAGCGGCTACCACATCCGCGAGGCCGGCAGCGACGCCGTGCAGGAGATCGCCTTCACGCTCGCCGACGGCATCGCCTACGTCGAGGCGGCGCGCGCCGCGGGGCTCGACGTCGACGCCTTCGCGCCGCGGCTGTCGTTCTTCTTCAACGCGCACTCGCACCTGCTGGAGGAGATCGCGAAGTTCCGCGCGGCGCGCAGGCTGTGGGCGCGCATCATGCGCGACCGCTTCGGCGCGCGCGATCCGAGGTCGCTCATGCTGCGCTTCCACGCGCAGACGGCGGGTTCGACGCTCACGGCGCAGCAGCCCCTCAACAACATCGTGCGCACGACGATCGAGGCGCTGGCCGCCGTGCTGGGCGGCGCGCAGTCGATCCACACGAACGGCTACGACGAGGCGCTCGCCCTGCCCACCGAGGAGTCGGCGCGCGTCGCGCTGCGCACGCAGCAGATCCTCGCGCATGAATCGGGCGTCGCCGACGTTGTCGACGCGCTGGGCGGCTCGTACGCCATCGAGGCGCTCACGAGCGAGCTCGAGGCGCGCGCGGCGGCGCTCATCGCCGACGTCGACGCCAAGGGCGGCATGGTGGCCGCCATCGAGGCCGGCTTCCCGCAGCGCGAGATCGAGCGCCGCGCGTTCGAGCACCAGCGCGCCGTCGAGAGCGGCGCGCGCGTCATCGTGGGCGTCAACCGCTTCGGCGACGACGCCGACGGCGATCCCGCGCTGCACCGGCTCGATCCGGCGCTCGAGGCCGCGCAGATCGCGCGCCTCCAGCGCTTCCGCGCGTCGCGCGACGACGCCGCCGCGCGGGGCGCGACGCGGGCGCTCGCCGAGGCCGCCCGCGGGACGACGAACCTCGTGCCGATCATTCTCGCGGCCGTCAAGGCCCGCGCGACGCTGGGCGAGATCGCGGACGCCCTGCGCGCCGTGTTCGGGGAATACCGCCCCACCTAAACGTTTTCTAAACGTCTTCTTGATGACGGGCGTTTCTGATTGCGCGCCCCCACCCGTGAGGGTACCGTTGCTGCTCGCGTTTTTTGGGGGCTTTCGCAGGGGTGACGACACGATGACGAAGTCGGATCTCATCGACGTTTTGTGCGAAACGCAGAAGATGCCCAAGGGTCGGGCCGAGCTGCTCGTCAACGTCATCTTCGACTCGATGGAGGCATCCTTGCGCCGCGGCGAGCGGATCGAGATCCGCGGGTTCGGCAGCTTCGAGATCCGCGAGTACCGCTCCTACGAGGGCCGCAACCCGCGCACGGGGAGCGCCGTCGCCGTGAAGCCCAAGCGCCTGCCCTTTTTCAAGGTCGGCAAAGAGCTCAAGGAGCGGGTCAACGCGGGCGCGCGCCGGGGCGCCAAGTCGACGGCGGCGCCCGCCGACGGCGCCGCGGCGCAGTCGAGCGCGAGCGCCGACGCGCCCGTGCCGATGACGACGCGCGTCTCGGCCTGAAGCCGCGACTACGCTCGCGACAAGGCTCGCATTCTGGCGGGTGCTTGGATGGCGTGGCGGCCGAGCGCCGCCACGAGCTCGCGTTTGCGGTCGGCGAGGATCTCGGAGCCGGAGACGCGCGCGGCGTAGAGGCGCTGCACGCCCTCGTCGAACATGACGAGCGACAGCCAGAACGCCGACAGGCGGCGGCCGTAGAGCAACGACGCGAGGCGACCGTCGAGCGCGAGCTCGCGACCGACGGTGGCGCGCCGGACGTCGCGGGCGTAGCCGCTGAACGAGAAGTCGCGCGTCGCGAGCGCGTGCGCGACGGCGCGCGCCGCGATGGGACCCTGCTCGAGGCCGACGGCGATCCCTTCACCCGTGAGCGCGTCGATGCCCGCGGCGTCGCCGACGCACAGGACGTGCGGCGCGGCGATGCGCGCGCCGCGCCGGTACCGCCACGCGGGCCAGCCGCGCGCCCCGTCGGGCAGCGTCACGCCGTGACGCGCGAGCGCGCGCGCGAGCGCGCGCGCGATGGCGGCGCCGGACAGCGCGCGCGTGGGCGTGTGCATGGCGCCGACGTTGATCCGCCCGCCCGCGACGGGGAAGAGCCACACGTAACCGCGCAGCCCGTCGTCCATGGGCGAAAAGTCGTAGACCATGCGCGCGCCGAAGACGGCCCCCGCGGGCGCTTGAAGCTCGGCTTGAAACAGACGCAGCGGCGGCCGGCCGTCCCGCGCGAGCGCGCGGCGCACGCGGCTGCCCGCGCCGTCGGCGCCCACGAGCACGCGCGCCGAGAGCGTCCGCCCCCCCGTGGTCGTGACGCGCACGACGCGCGACGCCTCGTCGACGACGAACGACGCGAGGCCCTCGCCCTCGACGACGGTGATGCCGCGGGCGCGTGCCTGCGCGACGAGGTCGGCGTCGAAGTCGCGCCGGCGCACGACGTCGACGGGCCGCTCGAGGCGCACGTCGCGCGCGTGGGACCCGTAGACGATGCGGCCCTCGGTGCACGGCACGTGCGGCACGCGCACCTCGAGATCGAGCGCGGCCAGCGCGGCGCGCGCGTGCCCCGTGAGACCGCCGCCGCAGGGCTTGTCGCGCGGGAAGCGCGCCTTGTCGAGGCACAGCACGCGCCCCGCGAAGGACGGATCCGCGCGCGTGAGCGCGACGGCGGCCGCGACGCCAGCCGGCCCCGCGCCCGAGACGATCACGTCGTGGTCGACAGCCGCGGACACCCGGCGTTTATAGCAGCGGCGCCGCCGAGATCAGAGCGAAGGTTTCGCCGAGATCGAGCCCGTGATCGTGATGCTGATCTTGCCCGTCGGCGTCGGCGAGCCCGACGGCACGATGACCGTCGCGACCGCGAGGACGTTGAACGGCGTCGTGACGTTCGTCGCGTACTTCGTGAACAGCGAATCGGCGGCCGCGGTCTTCACGATGTCGCCGCTCTGGGACGCGCCGGCGGGGATCGCGGGGATCGTGCCGAACTTCATGGCCATCGCGCTGCTCGAATCGGTGACGCCCGCTGCGGCCAGATAAAGGTCGAACGGTGGCGACGCGACGTTGAGCGTGCTCACGGCGCTGTAGCGCAGGCTCTCGAGCGTGACGTTCGCGAGGTGCTGATCGCTGAGGCTCGCGAGCTCGGGCGAGTCCATCTTGAGGTTGATCGTCGACGAGACGCCGACGGGCTGCTCGACCGAGCAGACGCTCGCGAGGCACACCGTCGGGCTGGGGCAGGTCTGCACGGCGTTCGAGCCGCCGCACGGCACCTTCGTCGTCATGCCCTGCGGCAGGTTGAAGGTCGAGGTGTCGAACGTGTAGGTCCGCGCCGGCAGATCGATCGTCAGCTTCGTGATGTCCGAGCTGATGAGGCCGCAGCCCACGAGACCGGCCACGAGGAGGCCCAGAAGACCCGGGACGCGCACGAGCGAGGCGGTTCGCATGCCGCTCATTTTATCACCGATTGCGCAGGCGCTCTGCCGCCGACCACGGATCGAGCGTCCGGGCGGCGACGGCATCGATCGTTTGCACGAACGCGTGCGCGAAGGAACCGGGCTTTTCGTCACCGGCGATCGCGGCGCGCGCCTCGTCGTGGGTGATCTCACTCACGATGGCGAGGACCTGCGCCGTGGCCTGCCGACGGCGGCGGCGCGCGCGATCGGCCGCGGGCGCCCCGCGCACGGCCTCGAGCGCGGCGACGAGTTCGGGCACGCCCTGCCCCGTGGCCGCCGCCGCGCGCACGAGCGCGGGCGTCGGTCGCGGCGCCTCGCCCGGCCAAGCGTGGCGCGTCGAGATCTGCAGCATCGTCGTCAGGTCCTTGAGCGCGAGATCGGCGCCGTCGCGATCGCCCTTGTTGACGACGAGGACGTCCGCGATCTCGAGCAGGCCCGCCTTGAGCGCTTGCACGCCGTCACCCAGGCCCGGCGCGGTCACGACGACGACGGCGTCGGCCGCGCTCGCGATGTCGACCTCGGCCTGCCCCACGCCCACGGTCTCGACGAGGACGAGCCCGTAGCCCGCGGCGTCGAGCACGGCGGCGGCCGCCGTCGTCGAGCGCGACAGGCCGCCCAGCTGGCCGCGCGTCGCGAGCGAGCGGATGAACACGCCCTCGTCGGTGGCGTGACGCTGCATGCGCACGCGATCGCCCAGCAGCGCGCCGCCCGAGAACGGGCTCGACGGATCGACGGCGATGACCCCCACGCGCGTGCCGGCCGCGCGATAAGGCGCGACGAGCGCGTCGACGAGCGTCGACTTGCCGACGCCGGGCGCGCCCGTGATTCCGACCACGAACGCGCGCCCCGTGTCCGGGTAGAGCGCGGCGAGCGTCTCGCGCGCGTCGGGCGCGCCGTCGTCGAGGTCGCGCATGAGCCGGGCCGCGGCGCGCGCGTCGCCGGCGCGCACGCGCGCCGCGAGATCAGTCACGCCGCGCGCCTACGCCGACCATTGCCGGATCAGCTCGCGCGCGATGACCATCTTCTGGACCTCGTTCGTGCCCTCGCCGATCTCGGCGAGCTTGGCGTCGCGCAGGTAGCGCTCGACGTCGAACTCGCGCGTGTAGCCGTAGCCGCCGTGGATCTGCACGGCGGCGTTGCAGGCGCGCATCGTGGCGCGCGCGGCGTAGTACTTCGCGACGGCCGACTCTTGCGTCGTGCGCTGCTTCTGATCCTGCAGCCAGGCGGCGCGCCACACGAGCAGGCGCGCGGCGTCCAGCTCCGTCGCCATGTCGGCCAGCATGTGCTGGATGCCCTGGAAGTCGGACAGCGGCTTGTCGAACTGCACGCGCTCACGCGCGTACTTGCGCGAGGCCTCGAGCGCGGCGCGGCCGATGCCGACGGCCCACGCGCCGATGCCGATGCGCCCCTTGTCGAGGATCTTGAGCGTGTCGAAGAAGCCCGCGTCGATCTCTCCCAGCCGCTGGTCCGCGGCGATCTCGACGTCCTCGAACACGAGCTCCGTCGTGTCGGAGGCGTGCAGGCCCATCTTCTTGATGTGCTTGCCCGTGCGGAAGCCGGGCGTGCCGCGCTCGACGATG
>DATAZS010000042.1:0-2855 GCA_036271915.1 Polyangia bacterium | reverse complement strand
CGCGCCGTCAGCAAGCCCTCGCACGAGAGCCGCGCCTGCGCCGCGCGCACGGCGCGCAGCCGCGCCTGCCCACGCAGGTAGCGATCGACGCGCCCGCGCGCCTTCGGATCGGCGCGCAGCGCCTCCAAGACCTGCTCGTGCGTGGGGGGCGCCCCCGCGGCGCCGGCGTCGGCCGCCGCCGCCGTGCGCGCCTCGGTCTCCTTGCGCACCCAGTCGGCGTCGCGCAGCGCCTCGACATAGTCGCGCTTCGACCGATCGCGATCGAGGAAGCCGATGTTCCCCGTCCACGCCTCGAGCCCCGCGCGATCGACGCGGTCGTAGCAGGCCTCGCGCGCGGGCGCGACGTCGGCCTCGATGCGCGCCGCCAGCACGGTCAGCGTGGGCGGGATGCCGAACACCTCGAGGAAGTTGTGCTCCCCCGCGCGCATGGGCTGTCCGTCCTCGTTCACGCGATCGTTCGCGAGCGCGACGAACGTCTCGCGGTAGGTGTTGGGCTTGGGCGGATCTTTCTCGACGTCGCCTGACGTGTCTTGAAAGATGAACGGCGCCCACGCGTCACCCAGGTCCACATCCAAGAGCCCAGCCGCGCGCGCTTCGGCGATCGTGATCTTCTTCGCGACGCCCTTGTCGTAGCGGTACGTCTCGCCGGGGGCGAGCGCGGCGAGCGGCGCGCGCTTGGGGATCGCGGGCCGCGCTGGCGGGGGCGGTGAGGGGGCGGTGGTCCGCGCCGCGGGCTTCGTCGGGTGCCGGCAGCCTGCCAGCGCGCCGCCGACGGCCAGCGACGCGGCCGCGAGGCGGGCAAAGGCGAGCTTCGTCACCCGGTGATCTTAGCCCACGGATTCAGTCGCGAAAGTTTACGTACTGCAAATCCAGGCCGTAGTCGCCCTTGCGCAGGAACGCGATGGCCGCCTGCAGGTCGTCGCGGTTCTTCGCGCTCACGCGCAGCTCGTCGCCCTGGATCTGCGCCTGCACCTTCATCTTCGAGTCTTTGACGGCCTTCACGATCTTCTTGGCGGTCTCCATCTCGATGCCCTGCTTGATGGCGACGAGCTGCCGCACGGTCTGCCCGCCCGCGGCCTCGACGTCCTTGGGATCGAGGCACTTCTGCGACACGTTGCGCTTCGACATGCGCTCGCGCAGCACGGTCAGCGCCGCGGCGGCGTGCGGCTCGTCGGACGACCGGATCGTGATGCCCTCTTCGCCGCGCTCGATCGTCGTGTTCGTGCCGCGAAAGTCGTAGCGCTGCGCCAGCTCTTTGGCTGCGGTGTTGAGCGCGTTGTCGAGCTCCATGAGGTTCACTTTCGAGACGACGTCGAAGGACGGCATGGCGCGCAGTGTAGCGCCATATGCGCGGTCCGCGCCGCATGTGCGATGCGTTTTGCGGCGCCCGTCGAGTGGCGACTTGCCCCCGAGTAAGCCCATAATCAAAACATGGCCTCCGTCGCACAGGTCGCCGTCGCGCCCCCCGAGGACGTGCAGTCCCACACGACGGCGGCCGACCGCTTCGTGCGCGCGAGTTACCTGCCGGCGGCCTACGCGCCCGGTCGCCACGTGGCGCTCACGGCGACGATCGCGACGGTCTTCGCGTCGCTGGGCGTCGCGCTCGCTTCGCGCGCGCGGCCCGTCGACTGGATGCTCATGCCGATCTTCTTCGTCGTCGCGAACTTCATGGAGTGGGCCGTGCACCGCTTCCCCATGCACCACCCGCTGCAGCCGCGCCTCATGTACCGGAACCACGCGATGCTTCACCACATCGCCTTCACCGACCACAACATGCCGGTCGCGGCGCCGCGCGAGCTCGGCCTCGTCATGATGCCCTGGTACACGATGATCGGTCTGTTCATCGTGGCGTCGCCCGTCATGATCCTCGCGGGCGCGCTGCGTGGGCCGGGCCTCGCGGGCGTGTTCCTGCTGGGCGCGGTCCTCTACTTCCTCTTCTACGAGACCACGCACGCCCTGTATCACCTGCCGGACGCGACGCTGAACGGCGTGTGGCTCGGCCGCAGCGCCGTGTTCCGTCGCATGCAGGCGCACCACGCCCACCACCACGTCCTTCGCCGCATGGCCGCCGTGAACTTCAACGTCACGGTGCCGCTGATGGACTGGATGTTCGGGACGAACGAGCGCGGCTGACGCGCGCTACTTGGACTTACTTGATAGAGGAGGCGAGCTTCTTCGCCTGCGGCTTCGCGCAGACCTTCGTCGACGCGTTCACGCTCACGAAGAACCCCTTGCCGGGCATCCACAGGCCGGTCGCGTTCGCGATCATGGGCGCGGCCTTGGGCGACTTCGCCTTGTCGGCCATGAAGACCTTGCCCAGCTTCTTCCACGAGAAGAAAGGATCGTTCGGCTCGGACGGGACGTCCTTCTGCGCGGGCGCGTAGACCTGCACGAAGGTCTCGTCTTCTTTCTGTCCTTCGATCTTGAAGACGTACTTGCACGTCTCCTTCGAGCCCTCTTCGCCGAGGTAGGTCGCGTCCGTCTTGCCGCACGCGGAGAACACGGCGGGCAGCGGCAGGTGCGCCGTGACGGCCGGGTCACAGCAGGGCTTGCCGTTGTGCGACTTGCACGTCGGCGCGGGCGCGGCCGCGGGCTTGTCGGCTCGCGCGACCCGGCCCGGGACGACCGCCGCCGCGAAGCCGAGCGACGCGCCCACGAGGCCTCCGAGGATGATCTTCGAGGTCTTCATGCGCGCCACGGTATCACAGCCCATCGGCCCGCCGCCGCTCGCGAAAATCGCCTTCGCTCGGCCGTTGACACGTCCGCCGAGGCCATGTAGATACGTTCGCCTCAGTTCTGGGGTGGTAGTTAAGTTGGTTATAACGCCGGCCTGTCACGCCGGAGGCCGCGGGTTC
>DATAZS010000041.1:0-4818 GCA_036271915.1 Polyangia bacterium | reverse complement strand
GAGAAGCGCCTCAAGAAGAACTGGGACGAGCAGGTCGAGCTGTCGGCGGAGTGGGAGCGCAAGGCGATGCTGGCCGTGCGCAGCGGCGACGACGGGCTCGCGAAGGAAGCCCTGCTCCGCAAGACCGAGCACGACAAGCAGCAGGTCGAGTTCGAGAAGCAGTGGCACCTGCAGAAGGACGCCGTCGAGAAGCTCAAGGAGCAGCTGCGCACCCTCAACGACAAGATCGAAGAGGCGAAGCGCAAGAAGAACATCCTCGTCGCGCGGCAGAAGCGCGCCGAGGCGCAGAAGGCCATTCAGGACACGATGCGCGGTCTCAGCGACAACAGCGCGTTCGATTCGTTCGAGCGCATGAGCCAGAAGGTCGATCAGATCGAGGCGGAGTCCGAGGCCTCGGCCGAGCTCGGCGGCGAGCTCGCGGGAGACACGCTCCAGCAGAAGTTCAAGAAGCTCGAGGCGGCCCCGGGCGGCGGCTCGGACATGGCGCTCGCCGAGCTCAAGGCGAAGATGGGCCTCGGGCCGATGCCGGCGCGTCCGGCGCTGCCGAGCTCGGCCGAGGACGACGCCGTCGAGGCCGCCGCGGGCTCGCGCGCCAACCAGAAGAGCTGAGCGCGCCTCGCCGCGAGATCGACGAAAGCGGCCGGCGGGCAAAAGTCGAGCGGCGGTCTGGGGATTGCCGTCCTCGGGGAATCGCTGCTATAAGCGACCAGTCCTCGCTGCCCCCGCAGCTTTGGCCTCGCCGCGCGCGGGTGAACGAGACGTTTTAGCTGAACAGCAGTAAAGAAGAGAAGGACCGATGCCACAACACCAGAACCACACGACGGCCCGTTTCAACGGTGTGAAGATCTTCTCGGCGACGATGGCGCAAGAGCGAGAGAACCTGGGCGAGAAAGTGACCGCCTGGATCCGCGAACATCCGACGTTCCAAATCGTCGACACCGTCGTCACGCAGTCGTCGGACGAGGCGTTCCACTGTCTCGCGATCACCGTCTTCTGGTGGGAAGACAAGTAGAAGCCGTCAAGAGCGGCCGGTGAGGCGTTCGCGGCCCGGCTGCGCGGCTCGCGTCCGCGATCGAACTCAGCCCGCGAGCAGCAGCACGCCCGTGAACATGTGCATGCGCGGGCGACCACACGCGGGGCCGATCTCGAAGCTGCTCTGAACGCCCACGACGGGGAGCGCGCCGAAGCGGCGGCGGATGAGCTCGGGATCGAGGCCCGGCTGACCGTATAGGACGCTGCCGCGCTCCGCGCAGTTGAAATAGACGCCGAAGCGCGCGGGGTGCTCGCGGCGCGCTTCGGCCTGCTCGTCTACCATGGCCTTCATGTCGTCGCGCGCGCCGATGGCGTCGCGCACGGTGAAGCGCAGCGTCTGGCCCGCGCGCACGGGCTCGGCGACCGCGAGCGCGGGGCGCGCGCCTTCGGCGATCGCGAAGTGGCGCACGACATAGTCGGAGCGTCCGTCGACGCCGAGCTCGCCGATGCCCGCGAGCAGGTGCGGCGTCATCTGCCGCAAGCCTGGGTTGCGCGGATCGGTGATGGCGTTGCGAAGCGCCTCGACCGACGGGCGCCCGTCGAGCTCGAGCACGAGGTTGCCATCGGCCGCCGTGATCGTGAGCGGCTCGCTGAGGGCCTGGCAGCCCTGAGTCATGCCGACCGTCGGGTGCAGGTGGCGCGGCAACACGAGCGCGACGCACGCGTCCGTGCGCGCGACGCCGTCGTAGAAGACGCGGCACCCCGCCTCGCCGCCCGAGGCGCCCGCGCCCGTGAACAGCACCTCGGGCGCCGCCTCGTTGAGCCCCGCGACGAAGTCGACGGCGTCGAGCTCAGCCGGATCGATGAGGAGCGCGACGGCGACGCCGCTCGCGTCCGCGCCCGCGGCACGAAGCACCTCGCGCCCGAGCCGCACGCCCGCGGCGCGCGCGTCGTCGCGCACGCCCTCGATCAACAGCGGCCGCGGCAACGTGCCGTCATCGACGAGCGCGAGCACGGCGACGGCGTGGCTGTCCTCGACCTCTTCGCCCGATGGGGATGACAGGACTCCCGTCGCCGAGCAACCGATGACGTGCGCGCGCGGAATGACGCGCGCGACGGCGTTCAGCACGCCCACGTACTCGTCGTGATCGTGCCGGCCGCCCGCGAAGACGATCGCGACGTCGGCGGCCGTCGCCTCGGCCGACACGAGCGCACGCCGCGCCGCCTCGCCCGCGGCGGTCGCTCCATCCTCGTGGACGGAAACGCCCGCGCCAGCCGACAGCATGCCCCCTCTTACCGCGACGGCGGAAAAGTGGCGGAAAAAAGAAAACGGCGCCAGCCGTCTCCTGCTGGCCTGCTGCCTAGCCTCCGACGAACACGAACGGATAGCTCGACGGCCCCGCGCCCTTGCGCGAGGCGGGGAACACCCAGTGCGAGACCTGCGTGTCGATGCACGTCGCGAGCTGCGAGCCGTCGAAGGCCGGCGCCTCGACCGACAGCGCCTGCACGTGCCCCGTGTTCGCGATCTGGAAGCTCACGATCGCCTTGCCCGTGCGCGTGTCGCCCTCGCGCGTGAGGCGCTGGTAGCACGACTTCACGCCCGGCACGTACTGCCGCACGAGCTTCTGCACCTCGTCGGCGTTCGGCTCGTCCGGCAGCGGACGGCCTCCGCTCTTGAGGCTCTCCGCCATCCAAGGCGCCATCGCGACCGCGCCCGCCTGCGCGCCCAGCACGTTGTCCATGAGCGCCGCGCCCGGCTCGTCGACGACACGGATCGCTTGCGCGCCCTGCTGCTGCAGGTTGTCCCACCGCTTGTCGAAGGCCGTGGACGCCCCGCCCGCGCCGCCGCCGTCCTGCTTGCTGCACGCGCCCATCGCCAGCGCCTCGAGCATGAGCCCCGCCACCAAAGTCGTCCTTCTCATGGCGACGGATGCTAGCACCGCGCCCGGCGGGAGCGGCGCGGCAAGTGACTAGGCCGCGGGCGGGTCGAGCGGCCGAAACGGCGACGCGCGATCCGCGCGCTGGACGCGCCGCAGGACGAAGATCCACATCACGAGCGACAGCAGCGTCACGACCGTCCACACGCGCGCGTCGAGCTGGTGGTGCAGCGCATAGTTGTACGCGCCGTGAAACGTGATCGGCACGAGCAGCGCGAACGCGCGATCGCGCCACAGCGCCGAGGCGTTCGTGCGGTCGAACTTGCTCTTGCCCGCGTAGTAGCCCATCGCGCCGCCGAAGAGCGCGTGCGCCGGCACGGCGAAGAGCGCCCGCTGCCACACGATCGAGAGCCCCGGCTCGAACGCCGACTGCGCCTGCGCGATATACAGAACGTTCTCGAGCGTCGCGAAGCCGAGCGAGACCGCGACGCCGTAGACAACGCCGTCGAGCGGCTCGTCGAACTCGTCCCAGTGGTAGATCGCCGTGAAGAGGACGATCGCCTTCGCCGACTCTTCTATGTAGCCCGCGAGGGCGAACGACTCGAAGAGGCGCGCCGCCTCGGTGCCGCCCGAGAGCCAGTCGGGCGGCAGGAACGCGAGCACCGTGTACGCGAGCCCGCGCGCCGCCGCCATCGCGTAGGTGCCGAGGCCGAAGGCGAGCGCCACGCGGTGCAGCGGCTCGCGCTGCCAGCGGTCGCGTAGATAGAAGAAGGTGAGCAGAAACAGCGACGGAGCCGCTCCAGCGACGATCGCGAGCGTCCACCCGTGCATCCGATATACTGTGCCCCATCCCGACTGGGTTCGGGGGCGAAACGGTTTCGACGGGGGATAGCAAAGTTCATGTTGCGTGCCGAGGCGCCCGAGGCCTCGTAAAAACGGGCAAAAAAAGAACAGCGAACGATAATTCGTTTGCTCTCGCGGCCTAAAAAACCGACGAGACCGTGATCCGGGGAGGTGCCTGTGGCCCCGGTGATCGGACATCTCTCAGGCTAGCGTCCGCGCAGCGCCTTTCGGCGCGGTAGCGAAACTCAGGAAAAGCTAAGCGTCGGGACGCCTCGCCGGTGGGCAAAGCCGACGTCGAAAACCAAATCGCCGGATACGCACGTAGCGGCATGAGCGGAGCTCTTCCGGACCCGGGTTCGACTCCCGGCGCCTCCACTATCAAGTATTGGAATCGCCTCCGGATTCGGGGGCGAGGTAGCACAACATGTAGCAAACCACCCGGCTCCTCGGGGCCCGGCGCGTCTTCTTCGAGGCGCCGGCCGCCTTGGGACCGCCGAGGAGGCGGACCTGACCGCGGGGGACCTTGTCGAACGCGTCCTGAGCCATTCGCAGGACGTGGAAGGTGCCGTAAGTCCTCGCGCCGATCCGCGGGCGTGAGGCGCGCGACGACGCGAGCAATGATCTGGCCGACGGTGCACACGAGCTTCGTCTCCATGCCGGCGCAGTCGAGGTGTCGCCGCTCGCGACGATGACGATATTAAAAGCGGACAGCGATATACGGTCCTCTTGGAGAGACGCGTCAAAGCCGATAGAATTGGCGAGAGGTCGAGGGATGGACAGCGAGGGTCTTGAGGTCGTTCTGTCGCCGCTACAGCTGGCGGCCATCATGGAGAACGACACGATCGAGGAGACCAGTACGATCGCGAATCGGTTTTGGGGCGCTGCCGAGGTTGTCGGGGGCGCGATGGAGCTCATCGGCGCCACGGCCTTGATACTCGTTCCCGAACCTACGACGCTGACCAAGATCGCTGGCGGCGCTCTCGCGGTTCACGGCTCTGATACGACCTCGACCGGTCTGGTTCAACTTGTCACTGGACGAACGAGGACCACGTTGACCTCTCAGGCGGCGGCGGCTGCCGCTGAGGCGATGGGGGTCGATCCGAGCTCAGCGAAGATGGTCGGGATG
>DATAZS010000040.1:0-20748 GCA_036271915.1 Polyangia bacterium | reverse complement strand
GACGGGATGGCCGCCGCGCGCCTGGGCCTCACGACAGCGACGGTGACCGCCGATCTGGACGCCGCCCTGCACGGCGCCGTGGCCTCGGTCATTCGGCGCGCCGATCGCCCCATCGGCGTGCGCGTCCGCTACGCCGACGACGTGCGCTTCGACGGACGCCGGCTCGCGGGCCTGCCGCTCCTGCCGGCCACCGGCAACGGCACGGCGTCCATCGGCGCCGTCGCGCGCTTCGAGCGGACGACGGCGCCCAGCGTGTTGCTGCGCGAGAGCCTCCGCCCGACGGTCATCGTCACGGCCGACCACGAGGGCCGCGACCTGGGCGCGGTCGCGGGCGACGTCCAGGCGCGCCTGCGCTCGCTCGTCTTGCCCGAGGGCTACACGCGCGAGCTCGGCGGCCAGTACCGCGCGCAGCAGGACACGTTCCGCGATCTGGCGCGCGTGTCGCTGTTCGGCCTCTTGGGCGTCCTCGCCGTGCTGCTGGCTCAGTTTCGTCGCGCGCGCATGGCGTTCGTCGTGCTCGCGTCGGTGCCGCTCGCCGTCGTGGGCGCGCTCGCGACCCTCGTCGCGACCGGCATCGCCTTGAACGCCTCGTCGATGATGGGCTGCGTGCTGCTCGTCGGCCTCGTCGTCAAGAACGGCATCCTGCTGCTCGAGCAGACGGAGTCCTGCTGGCTTCCCGGCGTCACGCTCGACGCGGCGTTGCTCGAGGCAGGCGCCATCCGCGTGCGGCCGATCTTGATGACGACGCTCGCGACGATCGCGGGCCTCGCGCCGCTCGCCTTCGGCGTCGGCGCCGAGATCCAGCGCCCGCTCGCGACCGCCGTCATCGGCGGGCTCGCCGTCTCGACGCTCGTGAGCCTCCTCGTGATCCCCGCGCTCGTGCGCCTGGCCTTCCGCGACGTCACCGCGGCGTGAGCCGACCTACGCGTTGCCCTCGCGACCGCGATCGAACAGGTCCCAGATCTTCTCGAGGAAGGTCGGCGCGCGCTCGGCGACGACGAGGGTCGGATCAGGGAGGGCGGCGGCCTGCGTGATGCGACGCACCGTCGCCTCGAGGCTCGCGAGATCGCGCGCCGTGATCACGACGCCGAGCTCTCTACACTTGCCCTCGTACCATCCCTTCGAGCGGATGACGTCGACTCGCACGATCATGCGCAATGGCCTAGCACACTAGGGTCCACCGATCGCAACAATTCTCGGCTGTTACTAAACAGTGACAGTCGCGCGACGACGTAAACACCCACCCCCGCGTCAAACGCGCGTGCCTGCCCCGTGACCGAGCGCGCGTCTACTCGCGCGATGCAGATTGCCTTTGGTTCGGCGCGCCTTTCGTTCGCTCCATTGGCGACGATCGGCCTCGCGCTCGCGATGGTCGCCTGCACGAGCGCGGCGCCGCGATCGCCGCGTCCGGACGGCGCGGCGGGCACGGCCGGCGCGTCGCCCCCGCCGCACGATTCGGGCGCTTCGCACGACTCGCACGACGACGCGAACCACCCCGACGCCCTCGACGCGGCGGCCGACGCGGGTGACGCGCCCGCGACGGGTGCGGGCGGCGCGACGCGCGACGCGGGCGTCGACCTCGCGAGCGACGCCGATCACGCGACGACGAGCTGCGACGCCGACCCCGGCTACGCGCTGCAGTTCCGCGGCACGGGCGACGATCGCGTGCAGGCCACGATCGCCGCGCTGCCGACGGGACGCGCCTCGCGCACGATCGAGCTGTGGGCGTGGTTCGACGGATCCTCGTCGTCGTGGGTCAACGAGAAGGGTCTCTTCGAGACAGGCGACAGGAACGGAGCGCCCGCGGGCGGTTGCCACGAGTTCGCGCTGAACTCGACGACGTGGTCCGACGGGCAGGCGCTCGCCGTGCTGCACCCGTACGGGAACTGCGATCCGGTCGACAACTACCTCCAGCTCCCGAGCGACACGTTCCCCGCGGGCTCGAAGACGGGCTGGGTCCACATCTCGTTCGCCTACGACGGCCAGGCGAACCGCTTCGAGTTCACGATCAACGGTAGCGCCATGCTCGCGAACGGCCCGGGCCAGCCGGCGGCCCGCACGCACGCAGAGACCGACTGGCCCGCGCCGGCGAGCTGGGGAACGACGAGCTACGCGGCGCCGCTGGGAAACCTGCTCACGATCGGCACGACGCCGCAGTTCAGCGGGCCGCCCGGGTGGCAGGGAAAGATCGACGAGCTGCGCGTGTGGAGCGTCTTTCGAACGGCGGATCAGATCAAGGGCAACATGCGCGTGCACCTCAAGGGCACCGAGCCGGGCCTCGTCGCCTACTACAAGTTCGACGAGGGCACGGGCCTCGCGACGGCCGACGCGACGAACGACGCCACGAACGCGGCCGCCTTCGTGGGCGCCGACAAGATGACGTGGCCGAAGTGGGTAAAGTCGGACATCCCAGGGACGTTCACGTGCGCGCCGTGAGGCGCGCCGTTCTCGTGGGCGCGCTCGCGCTCGCCGCGCCCGCGCGCGCGGCGGCCGACACGGTCGTTCAGGTGAACGTCGATCCGGTGCTCGACGGGCGCAGCGTCTCGACGATCGCGAACGGCGTCGTCACGCCGTGGTCGGCCGGCGACGGCCTGGACGCCGAGGACGGCTTCGTGACGACGGCCGTCGAGACCCTCTTGAAGACGCAGGGCAAGACCGCGGACGGCAAGGTCGGCCCCGCGCTGCCCGACGACGGATTGTTCGCGGCGACCGGCGGGCGTCCCGCGATGCAGCTGCACGTCTCGAACGCGGCGCCCACGACGAGCCCGCAGACGCACGAGGTGCCGCGCACGGGCGGCGCGCAGAGCTTCACGTTCGACGTGCCGCCCGCCACCTACGCGAAGCTGTTCCTGCTCATCACGTCGTCGTACGGCGTGGGAGATCTCACGGTGACGTTGACCTACGCGGGCAGCGCGGCGCCCACGGTCGCGAAGCTCGCGCTGCCCGACTGGGGCGTCGGCGGCGCCGCCGCGAGCGATCCCGTGTTCTTCAACTTGATCCAGGGACTGCACAAGTGGACGAGCACCGACCAAGAGGTCGACACGCCGACGCACGGGATCACGGGCGTGACGCTCGCCCCGACGCACGCGGCGACGCTGACGAACGTGCGCGTCGAGAAGACGAATGACGCGCAGGTCGTGTTCTGGGGCGCGACGGGCGTCGCGACGAGCGACCTCGCGACGGACGGCGGCGCCGACGCCGCGCGGGACGCGAGTACGAACGACGTCGACGCAGCGGCGGACGCAAGTGGAACGGCGGGCGCCTTCGTCGACGCCGCGACCGAGGCGCCAAGTGCGGCTGGGCACGGCGGCGCTGCAGGCATGAGCGGCGCAGCGGGAACGGGCGGCGCCGCGGGCCAAACGATCTCACCAGGAACGGCGGGCGCCCCGGCACACGCCTCGGGCAGCGGCTGCGCCCTCGCCCCCGCGCCAGCGAACGGCTTCGGCGCATTCGGGATCCTTGCCGCGATCGGCTTCGTTCTTCGGAAGCGCCGCAATACCTAGCTTGGTGGCCAAGCGACGCGCGCTCGGCTAGCGTGCGCGGGGCGCTCGTCGCGGACACCATGAACACCGCGATCGAGACCCCCAAGGCCGGACGCCGCGAATGGATCGGGCTCGCCGTCATCGCCCTGCCTTGCCTGCTGTACGCGATGGACCTCACGGTCCTGAACCTCGCGCTGCCACGCATCAGCGAGGATCTGCGGCCCAGCAGCGCCGAGCTGCTGTGGATCGTCGACATCTACGGCTTCTTCGTCGCGGGGCTGCTCATCACGATGGGCAGTCTGGGCGATCGCATCGGGCGGCGGCGCCTGCTGCTGCTCGGCGCCGCGGGCTTCGGCGTCGCCTCCGTGCTCGCGGCCTTGTCGCGCACGACGTGGATGCTGATCGGCGCGCGCGCCCTGCTCGGCGTCGCGGGCGCGACGCTCGCGCCGTCGACGCTGTCGCTCATCCGCACGATGTTCCTCGACGCGCGGCAGCGCGCCGTCGCCATCGGCGTGTGGTTCTCGAGCTACTCCGTGGGCAGCGCCGTCGGTCCCGTGCTGGGCGGGCTCATGCTCCAGCGCTTCTGGTGGGGCTCGGTCTTCCTGCTGGGCGTGCCCGTCATGGCGCTGCTGCTCGTCGTGGGGCCGCGGCTGCTGCCCGAGTACCGAGATCCGGCGCCCCGTCGCACCGACCTTCCGAGCGCGCTGCTGTCCTTGCTGGCCGTGCTCTCCCTCATCTACGGCGTCAAGGCCATCGCCCAAGACGGCCTCGGGTGGCCGTCCGTCGTCGCGATCGCCGCGGGCGTGGCCCTGGCCGTCGCCTTCGCGCGCCGCCAGCGTCGGCTCGTCGATCCGTTGATCGACCTCGAGCTCTTTCGCGTGCGCGCCTTCAGCGCCTCGCTCGCGATCTACCTGCTCGGCACGCTCGTCGCGTTCGGCTCGTACGTCCTCATCGGGCAGTACCTGCAGCTCGTCCTCGGGTTGAGCCCGCTGGCGGCGGGGCTCTGGCTGCTGCCGTGGTCGGTCGGTTTCATCGTGGGCTCGACGGTGACGCCGGCGCTCGCGCGCCGCGTGCGGCCCGCGCTCGTCATGGGCGTCGGGTTCGCCGCGGCCACCGTCGGGCTCGTCGTGATCGCGCAGGTCTCAGGCGCCGCCAGCCTGCTCGTCGGCACGATCGTCTTCTCGCTGGGGCTCGCGCCGGCGGTCACCGTGGGCACGAACCTCATCGTCGGGACGGCGCCGCGCGAGCGCGCCGGCGCGGCGGCCGCGATCTCGGAGACCAGCGCGGAGCTGGGCGGCGCGCTCGGCATCGCGATCCTCGGCAGCATCGGCACGGCGATCTATCGCGGCGACATGGCGCGCGCCGCGCTGGCCGGCGTGCCCGAGGCCACGCGGTTGGCCGCGCGCGACACCGTCGGCGGCGCGACGTCCGCCGCGGCGCAGCTTCCCGGCGCGCTCGGCGCGCGCCTCCTCGAGACGGCGCGCGCGTCCTTCACGCACACGCTGCACGTCACGCTCGTGATCTGCGCCGTTCTCTCGGCGCTCACGGCCGTCGTCGCGGTCGTGCTGCTCCGGCGCGTCCCCGCCTTGGGAGACGGTGAGTCACTTTCCCTGAACGAATCGGTCGAATAAGGCAGCGCGCGCCCGCCTTCGTGATATGGAAGGTCCTCCGCTCGACCGACATTCGGGTTAGGCGGAGCTCGAGACGCACCAACGCATGCCAGCCCCGCGACGATACCTGCACGGCGACTACCTGGAGCCGGACGACCGTGGCGCTGGAAACAGCGTCTATTGCGGGTTCTGCGACGGCTACTGCCTCCCCGAGCACTTCACGGACGAGCACAAGGTCGCCGACAGCGTCGTGCGGCTGAACGCCAGCAAGAAGAGCCTGTACCGATCGCAGCAGGGCGCCGATCGTCCCGTGGACGCGGCGAACTACTTCGACGGCACGCCCGATCCCGCTTGACGGGATCTATTTGTTGGCCGCGCGCAGATAGAGATCGTCACGCCGACGCTTGAGAGTAGCGTGGTGCGATGTCACTCGCTCATCTCCGACAAGTGAAGACCGATCAGGCCGCGACGACGAGCGCAGTCGCGGCTCGGAAGGCGGCGGCCGCCGCGCCCTCGTACTGCGGCGCGAGCCACGAGCCGGTCTATCGCACGATGGACGAGGCCACGGCCTCGGGCCTCGAGCTCTGTGACAGCTGCGTGCTGCTGTTCCGCCGCCGGAACAAGGCGGGCTGACCCTCGACGCCCACTAGGCCCGAACGGACGGCATTCCCGAGGCCGTGCACTGGTCGAAGCGCGCGCCGCCCTCGACGCCGCCCGACCAGCGCCAGAGCATTCCGTCGTCGACGTCCAGCTCGAGCGTCAGCTCGGCGCCCGCGGCGATGGCGAGCGGCTCGATCACGGGCAGGAACCCGTGCGACCAGTGGTCGCCGACGTTGGCGTTGGCAGCGAACGGGCCGGGCTCGTTCGACAGCCTGATGCCCGGCGCGAGCTCGGACTCGAACCAGACGGCGAACCCGTGCACCGTCGTCGCGCGCGAGAAGGTGTAGCGCGCCCGGCCCTGCAGCATCGTCTGGCCCACGCTGTGGAGGTCGGCGCTCGCCAATTCCTGCCCGGGCGCCGCGAGCCAATCCGGCTCGATCCGCCGAATGTACAGGTGGTTCGAGGCGCGCCGGTGCAGCGGCCCCAGGTCAAGCTCGACGGGCCGCTCGGCCCACCGGCGCACGCAGTTTTCGTGGACGATGCTCGCCGTCACGGGGGCTGCCCACAAGCTGAGCGTCCCGGGGATCATGCGCGGCGCGGCCTGCCCGGGACGCGTGAAGCGGCGCCGTGCGTCGATGACATAGCCAAGAATGCCCTCGTCGAAGCCCGCGACGCCGATGGTCTCCGAGACGATGACGTCGACGGGCTCGGGCAGCTGGCTGCCCGTCGAGAGGCCGCGCACTGGCACGACGCGCGCGCCGAAGCCGTTGACGCTCAGCACCTCCTCGGCGAACGCCATGACGGGCCCCTCCTCCATGAGGTAGACGCGGCTGGCGCCCGCGCGGCAGGCCAGCGCCGACATGATGCCCGTCCCAGCCCCCAGATCGAGGACGACGTCCCCCGGCTTGATGACCGCGTCGAGGGCGCGGCGAAAGGCCCCCACCCGCACGGCGTCGGCCAACATGTCGCCGTGGTACTCGAGAATCCGGGGGATCGTGTGGACGTTCACGGCGCAGACCATACTCTTTCGCCCATCGCGCCGCCGACTATCGTCACGCGTGACGCTACGCGGATTGCGAAATGTCCGGCGAGCGCGCATGGTGACCCCCGCCAAATGGGTGATAACGAAGTCGACGAAGTTGCCGAGACGCAGGACGCCGCCCCCGCACCGGAACCGGAGGGCGCCGAGCAGGACGCCGCCGAAGACGCCGCCACGCGAGCGGTTCGCGATAGTAGGAAAGAAGAGGCTGAGGAGGAATCCGGCGACGATTCCCCGTCCAGCGACCCCGTGCGCATCTACCTGCGCAGGATGGCCGCCGTCCCTCTGTTGACGCGCGAGAGCGAGATCGCGATCGCGAAGCGCATCGAGGAGGGCCAGCGGCGCGTCCTCGAGGTCGTGCTGAACTCGTCGGTCGCGATCGAGGAGATCCTCCTGCTGCGCGACAACCTGCGGCAGCAGAAGATTCGCGTCAAAGACGTCGTCCGCGACGCCGACGAGGAGGACGACTCGCTCGACGAGCAGGGTCACGTCGAGCGCGTCTGCAAGGTCATCGACAAGGTCGGGCGGCTCTTGAAGGAGCAGGCCAAGGTCAGCGAGAAGCCGGGCGCCAAGAGCGCCGACGACATCAAGGCCGCGATCCTCGACGCCCTCCTCGACCTGCGGCTCCACAAGAAGCAGATCGCGGCGATCGTGCTCAAGCTCAAGGCCTTCGTCGAGCGCATCGAGCACGCCAACCGCGAGGTCAAGGCCTGCGAGCAGAAGTCGGGCCTGCCCGTGAAGGATCTCCGCAAGACGATCCGCGAGATCCGCTCGTCTCCGCTGCGGCAGAAGACCGTGGCGAAGAAGCTCGGCCTGCGCCCCGAGGAGATCGAGGGGATGGCGCGCACGATCGCGAGCGTCGGCAAGGAGATCAAGAAGGTCGAGTCCGAGGCGCAGCTCACGGAGGCCGTGCTGCGCGAGACCGTGCGCGGGATCCTCTCGGGCGAGCGCGCGACCGAGAAGGCCAAGGCCGAGCTCATCGAGGCCAACCTGCGGCTCGTCGTCTCGATCGGGAAGAAGTACGTGAACCGCGGCCTGCAGCTCCTCGACCTCGTGCAGGAGGGCAACATCGGCCTCATGCGCGCCGTCGACAAGTTCGACTACAAGCGCGGCTTCAAGTTCTCGACCTACGCGACGTGGTGGATTCGCCAGGCCGTCACGCGCGCCATCGCCGATCAGGCGCGCACGATCCGCCTGCCCGTCCACATGGTCGAGACGATGAACAAGGTGACGCGCACGACGCGCTACCTCGTGCGCAAGCTCGAGCGCGACCCGACGCCCGACGAGATCGCCACCGACATGGGGCTGCCCGTCCACAAGATCCAGGCGGTGCTCAAGCTCGCCAAGGAGCCGCGCTCGATGGACGCGCCCGTCGGCACGGACGAGGAGACGCGCTTCGGAGACTTCATCGAGGACAAGAGCGTGATCTCGGCGGCGGACGTCGTGATCTCGAACAACCTCGCCGAGCAGACGCGCAAGGTGCTCGCGACGCTGACGCCGCGCGAAGAGAAGGTGCTGCGCATGCGCTTCGGCATCGGCGAGAAGTCCGAGCACACCTTGGAAGAGGTGGGGCAGGACTTCTCGGTGACGCGCGAGCGCATAAGGCAGATCGAGGCCAAGGCGCTGCGCAAGCTCCGCCACGCCTCGCGCGGCAAGGTGCTCAGCGTCTTCATGGGCAGCTGAGCGCGAACCGTTGGGCTCGCGTCAGCGCCGCGGCGCGCGCGGCGGCGCCTGGCCCCGATGAGGCTTGGCGCGTCCCGCGCGGCCGCGCTCGGCGTCGCGCCCGCGCCGCCCGCCCGTGCGCGACTGCGGCGCGCTCTCCTCGGGACCGCTGACCGTCCCGAGCGTGCCGCGCTCGAGGTGATGGAACAGCGCCGCGCCGCAGTTGGCGAAGCGCAGGAGCCGCGCGTCGAAGCGCGACAGGTGCTCGGTGACGTTGCGCAGATCGCGCGTGAGGATGTGGCGCGCGTTGTTGTTCTTCGACGCCTCCACGACCTGCGGCATGTCGATGATCGTGGGCCCCTGCGCCGCCATGAGGACGTTGTAGGCCGACAGATCGCCGTGGATCCGTCCCGTCTCGAGTAGCGCCTTCACCTGCAGGAAGATGTCGAGGTGGTGCGCGGCCGCTTGTTCGGGGGCGAAGGTGAAGTCCGCGAGGCGCGACGCGGGCGCGCCGTTCGCGTCGACGACGAGCTCCATGAAGAGCACGTTCTCGTAGATGAAGAAGGGCTCGGGCACGCGCACTCCCGCGTCCCACGCCGCGCGCAGCGCGCGAAACTCCATGTCCTGCCAGCCCTCTTCGAGCAGGCCGCGCCCGTACGTCGTCTTCTTGTCCATGGCGCGGCGGTCGCGCGTGTTGCGCGTCTGGTTCCGGCCCTCGGTGTAGCTCGACACCTTCTTGAAGCTGCGGTCGTCGCGCGCGCGGTAGACCTTCGCCGCGCCCAGGAAGCCCGCGCGCTCGACGACATAGACCGTCGCCTCCTTGCCGCTCATGAGCCGCGAATGGACGGCGTCGATGATGCCCTCCTCGACGAGGTACGTGAGATCGTCAGGCGACGCCATGGGCTCAGCGACGGGTCCTGAACCAGCCGGCGAGGCTCCAGCGCTCGCGCGTCGAGCGCTTCGCCTCGTGCGGCGTGTCTTCGCTCATGAACAGCACGAGCGTCCCGCCCTTGGGAGCGAGCGTGAGGACGGGAACATCGAGAGCGTCATAGATCACGAGGTCGCCTCCCGCGTCCAGCGGCCAATCGGCGTTCAGATAGATCACGACGGACACGACGCGCGCGTCCTTGTCGCGGTGGTCCCGAGCATCGGGCCGGGCGTGGTGACGATCGACGTGCGTTCCGTACGAGGCGCCGATCGGATAGTGCGCGTACTGGGCCTCGAACCCGTCCAGCCCCAGGAAGAGGCTCCGGTTGAGGGCGACGCGCAGGCCCTCCATCCACGCCATGAACGCGTCGCCCGCGGGCATGCCCGCGCCCACGTCGAGCCAGCACACGGAGCCGCCGCGGGTGGCGCTCTCCGTTCGAACGTCGTCACCACGACCGACGCCCGCCGCGGAGAAGGCGTCGTCGTCGAACAGGCGGCCGGCCTCGGCGCGCAGCCCTTGCCAGCTCGCCTCCGGCATCGCGTTCAGCAACGAGGCGTATCCGTGCTTCGCGAGCGCGGCCGACGTCGCGCCCCAGTCACTCGCGAGCGGCGCCGTCATCGTCCGTCGAACATACACGAGAAGCGACGCGGAGCTCGCTCAGGACAGGAACTCCTGCAGGTTGGTCTTCCCGAAGTGACTGCCCGCGCTCGCAGCCTGGACCTGCTTCGCGATCAACGCCATGACGCGCTTCACGCCGGGCGTCTTTTCGGGATCGGTCGCGGGGAGCAGCCGCACCGTGATCTGCCGGCCCTTCTGCGCGAGTTGCACGAAGAACGCCTGCGAGCGTCCATCCTCGACGACGACGCAGTCGACGAGCGCCGTGAGCCCGGCGCGGTTCACGAAGACGTCGACGACCTTGAGGATCTCGCCGTCGGTTCGCGCCGCCGTCAACACGACGCTCCGGCTGGCCGTCGCGACGTCGACGGCCTCTTCGATCACGACATGCGGCATGTCAGCAGCTCCTCTTTTCGATCGAACCTTCGACGAACGCGGCGAAGCGCGCCGCCGCGTCCCATTCTCCGAACTCGGCCTGCAGCCGCGTCGCGGCCGCGCCGAACGATGCATCCGCGACGAGACGCCCGAGCGCCTCGCGGAGCTGCGTTCGATCGAGCGCTCCGGCGCGCAGCAGGATCCCCGCGCCCGCGTCCGCGATGGCCGACATGGCGAGGTATTGGTCCAAGTTGAACGCGATTCCCAAGACGGGGCGGCCCTCGGCGAGCGCCTGATAGCCGGTCGTGCTGCCGCCGTTCGAGACGACGGCCACCGATCGCCGCGCCGCGAGGTGCCCCGGCAGGTAGTCGGCGACGAACACGTGCTTCGGCACCGACGCCAGCGTCGAGCGCCCCGCCGTCGCGACGAGCACCTGGAACCCCAACTCGACCGCGACCTCGACGACGAGCGGCAGCCGCGCGACGCGCCCGGAGGATCCGAGCGTCACGTAGATCGTCGGCCGCCCGGCGTCGAGCGCGTCCCACCACGCCGGCAGCGCGACGGGCGGCGACCAGAGCACGGGCCCGAGGTAGCGCTGATGCGCGGGGAGCGCGCGCGTGGGGACGAGCGCGGGGACGTCGGCGTACAGCGTGTGGTCGCCGTGCGTGAGGACGTCGGGGAGGCTGCCGACGGGCGGCAAGCCGTGACGACGCCGGAGCGCGTTCACGGGGCGCGCGAAGTGGTCGAACACCCACGGCAGCGCCTTCGGGAAGTAGCGCGCCGCCAGGTCGACGCCCAGCAGGCGCACGATGGGATGGTCCGGCAACGGGAAGCCTTCGCGCGCGACGTTCGGGCTCCAATACGCGTTGATGAGGCACGCGTAGGGCACGCCCTCGACGGGCGCCGACACGGACAGCGACAGCCGCAGATCACCGACGACGAGCGCCGGGCGCAGCGCGCGCAAGAGCGCCCGCTCCTCTTCGACGTAACCGCGCAGCGTGCGCGCGCCGTAGAGGCGCCGCCCACCCGCGACGCGCGCGTCGACGACCGACGCCGGCAGCGAATGAATCTGGTGCCGCTGGAAGCTCGTGCCACGAAACACGAGCTCATCGAAGACGGCCGACGCGAAGTGCACCTCGTAGCGCGCGGGATCGAGGGCGCGCGCCAACGTCACGAGGCGAACGACCTGCGCGAGGGTCACGGCCTCGGCCACGAACAAGACGCGGCGCACGCTAGTGGCAGTCTTCGAGCGCGTCGTGCGCCAGCTGTCGCCACTCGGCGGCGTCGGGGCCGAACGAGTCCAGATCGCCGCGCGCGCTCACGGCCCGCGCGAGCGGCCGCGCGCGATCGCACTGTCGATTCTCGGCGAAGTAGGCCGCCGCCATGGCCTGGTTGCCGGGGAACGTCGGCGCGCGCTCGAGCGCGAGCAGGAAGTAGGCCGTGGCCTTCTTCGACGAACCGACCGAGATCAGCGCGGGCGCCTTCCAGTACAGGTTGGCGAGCGCGCGCGCCGCCGCCGCGTGATCGAACGTCGGGCTCGTCTGCTCGAGCCGCAGCAACGTCGACTCGATCTCGGGGATCACGCGCAGCGCGAACAGCTTTCCGTGGGTCAGCGCCTCGCCCGCGAGGTTCGCCGCGAGCCACAGCAGCGCGCCCGGCGCGTCGGGGCGCGCGACGAGCTCCTGCCGCGCCAGATCGATCCCGTGCTGGTAAAGGCGGCGCGCGACGTCGTCGTCGGACGCCGCCTTGCCCGCCCGGTAGGCCTGCTCGATCGCGCTCGGCGCCTCGGATGCCATGACGTCCCCCGCGCACGAGATCAAAGTCACGACCAGTACGACGACCTTCACGACGACGTCCCCGCCGTCAGCCGCGAGAGCGCCGCCAACGTCTCGGCTACGCCCGCGTAGCCGCGCGCGTACCAGAGCCACCAGCCCGCCATCATGACGCCGTGCCCGAGCAGGATGAAGACGTGGCTCCACATCTCGACGACGTCCGACTTCGCCGCGAGGTAGCGCCGCCAGTGCATCACCTCGTCGACGAGGCTGTAGATGAACGAAAGGATCGTGAGCACGAGCGCGGGCAGCGCGTAGACCGTGCCGCCCGAATAGGCGGCGCACAGCAGCACGCAGCTCGAGATCCCCGCGACGATGATGATGTGGTGGACGAGCGCCTCGCCGCCGCGCAGCGCCTCCTTGTAGATTGTCCGGTGGCCGATCGTGTCGACGGCGATCGCGAGCGTGAAGACGGCGGCGCCGAGCGGCACGAGCGTGGCTTCGGGCGGCAACGGCGCCGCGGCCCTGTGCCCCAGCCACACGAAGGCGCCCGTCGCGAAGCAAAGGCCGAGCATCAAGCCCACCCACGCGAGGTAGACGATCCAGTCGACGCGCTCGAACTCGCGGACGCGGCCGAGATAGATCGCGAGCGCGTTGCGCGCCGGCGCGCGCTCGCGTTCGACGAGCCGCGCGACGCTCACGCGCGCGCTCCCGCGAGCGTGCCGACTGCCGCCCGCAGCACGAGCCAGAGCTTTCGTCCGCGCGAGACGACGGCCCGCCCCGCGCGCACGTCGAAACCGACGCGCGCGATCTGCCGGCCGATGTCGGCGTAGATGAGGCGCGCCGCGCGGATCGCGAACGCGCAGCGCAGCGGCAAGCGCCGCAGCCCCAGGTCGCCCGAGCGGTAGAGCACGTCGGCCCGAAGCAGCAGCTCGCGCACGGCGCTCGCGGCGCGACGATCCCGCGACGCATGCGCGTCGCCGAGCAGCCCCTCGGGCAGATAGACGCGATCGCGTCGCTCGTCCTCGTCGACGTCGCGGCAGATGTTCGTGAGCTGCATCGCCATGCCGAGGTCGGCGGCGCGACGCAACGACGCCGCGTCTCGCACGCCCATGACGTGCGCCATCATCAAGCCCACCGTGCCCGCGACGCGGTAGCAGTAGACGAGCAGCTCGTCGACGGTTCGGTAGCGGACGGCGCCGACGTCCATCTCCATGCCGTCGATGAGCTCGTGCGCGTGGCGCAGCGGGATCGCGTGCCGCCGCGTGACGTCCTCGAAGCCCGCCAGCACCGGATCGGACTGCGGCGCGCCCGCGGCGACGGCGTCGAGCTCGGCCCGCAGCCGTCGAACGGCGGTCGAACGCACGGCGGCCTCGGTGGGCACGTCGACGGCGTCGTCGCAGCGCCTGCACCAGGCGTAGAGCGCGGCGGCGTCGTCGCGGCACCACCTCGGCAGCAGACGCCCCGCCATCGAGAAGCTCTTCGAGTGGTGCGCGAGGATCCGGCGCGCGAGCGCGGCGCGAGCGGTCGTCACGACGCCCACTCCGCCGCGTCGACACCGAGATCCTCGAGGACCAAGCGCGTCGTCGCCTTCGCCGAGTTGATGACGCCCGGGACACCGGCGCCCGGATGCGTCCCCGCCCCCACGATGTAGAGGCCCGCGATCTTCGGATCGCGGTTGTGTGGCCGAAAATACGCGCTCTGCGCGAGCCGCGGCGCGAGCGAGAACGCCGAGCCCGCGAACGCGTTCAATTGATCGCGAAAGTCGAGCGGCGTGAAGATCCGCTGGACGACGATCTCCTGCCGCAGACCCGGCAAGAGCTCCTCGAGCGACGCCAAGATGCGATCGGCGTACACGGGCGCTTCGCGCCGCCAGTCGACGTTCGCCGCGTCGAGGTGAGGCACGGGCGCGAGCACGTAGAACGATTCGCACCCGGGCGGCGCGAGGCTCGGATCCGTGACCGTGGGCTGGTGCAGGTACAGGCTGAAGTCCGGCGGCAGCGTCGGTCCGTGAAAGATCTCGCGCAGCATCTGCTCGTACCGCGGACCGAACACGACGGTGTGGTGGGCCGTGCCGGGGTACTTGCGCCGCGTGCCGAAGTACACGACGAAGAGCGACATCGACCAGTGCATGCGCGCGAGACGCGCCGTCTGCGCGGCCGCCGTCGGCGTGCCGCGATAGAGCCGGTCATACGTGTGGTGCAGATCGGCGTTCGAGACGACGGCGTCGAACCTGTCTTCGCCCTCGTCCGTCGTCACGACGTGCGCGCGCCCGTCGACATCTATGCGCCGCACCGGCGTCGCGAGGCGCAGCTCGCCGCCGAGCCTCTGATACAAATCGACGAGCCCCTGCACGAGCGCGCCCGTGCCGCCGCGCGGGAAGAACACGCCCCACTTGCGCTCGAGGAAGGGGATCAGCGTGTAGATCGCGCTCGTCTCGAAGGGATTGCCGCCGATGAGCAGCGCGTGGAACGACAGCGCCTCGCGCAGCCGCTCGTCCTTCACGAAGCGGCTCACGGCCCCGTAGACCGAGCGGTCGGCGCGCAGCCGCGCGAGCTGGGGCGCGACGCGCACCATGTCGACGAAGCGCGGGAAGGCCGCGTCGACGAGCTTCTCGTAGCCGGCCGCGAACACCTGCCGGCTGTAGTCCATGAAGCGCTCGAAGCCCGCGGCGTCGCCCGGCGCGAGCGCCGCGATCTGCGCGCGCATCGATTCGGCGTCGCCCCCGTAGTCGAACCGCGTCCCGTCCGGCCACAGCAGCCGATAGAACGGCCGCACGGGATCGAGCGTCACGTGGTCCGACATCTTTTCGCCCGCGAGCGCGAAAAGCTCCTCGAGGCAGTGCGGCGCCGTGATGACCGTCGGCCCCGCGTCGAACGTGAAGCCCTGCTCTCGGTAGACGTACGCGCGTCCGCCCGCGCGATCGCGCGCTTCGTACATCACCGTGCGGACGCCGGCCGCCTGCAGCCGGATGCCCGCCGCCAGCCCGCCGAATCCGCTGCCCACGATCGCGACGCGCGCTTCAACCATAGGACTCCTCGAGCCGACGAATCTCCGCCGCGAGCAGCCCGAGCTCGAGCCGCGCGCCGACGCTCACGCGCAGATCGTCGAGCGCGCGTCGGAGATACGCCGCCGCCTGCTGACGCCCGTTGCGCCCCACCGCCATCCGCAACCGCGCGGCCAGCGCCCGCGCGCGCGTGCCGTCGCCGTCCTCCGCGAGCGCGTTCGCGCTCGCCTGCAGCTCGTCGAACGCAGCCGCGTCGAGGTCGGGATTCACGGCCGCGAGCGCCCACGGCCACGTCGGCCGCCCGTTGCGCAGGTCCTCGAGCGCCTTCGATTCACCGGCGGGCGCCGTCAGGTTGCCGAAGTCATCGAGCATCTGCAGGCCGAGGCCGAGCCGCCGCCCGAACTTGGCCAACGCCTCGACGCGCTCCTCGGGCGCGCGCGCGCCGACGGCGCCGAGCCGCGCCGCGAGCTCCATGAGCGCGCCCGTCTTCAACGTCGTGCTCGTCGCGACGGTGCGGTACATCCACGCGCGCGGGATGCGCCCCACGGGCGTCGACAGATCCAACGCCTGGCCCAGGTGGCAGTGATAGAGCGTCTCGCCGAAGGCGCGACGAAGACGATCGGCGACGGCGGGCGTCTCCGCGGCGTGCTCGATGAGGCTGAGACCCCAGAAGTACATCCAGTTGCCCGTGTTGAGCGCGCGCGGCACGCCGTGAATGACGTGCATGGCGGGGCCGCCGCGCCGCTCGCGCGAACCGTCCTCGATGTCGTCGACGATCAAGCTGCCGGCGTGCACGATCTCGACGACGGCCGCGAGCTGCGGCGGCAAACGCCCCGCGCCGTCGGCCAGGCCCCACGCCACCTCGCACAGCCTCGCGCGAAACTGTCGGCTGGGCCGCTCGAGGATGTCGCGCGCCAGATCTCCGACGGCGGCGTCCCACGCCGAGGCGGGCAGCGCGGGCGCGTGATGCGGCTCGGGCCAGTCCTCGGCGTGGGCGACGCCGCGCAGCCGCGACGTCGACAGCGCCTCGTCGACGAGCGCGCCGAGCGTCGTCGCGGCGACCGTCCGTGAGTGAGCCGGCGTGCTCACGTCCCGCCCCTCACGGCGCCGACGAGCCCGCGCCACGTCACCCCGCGCGGCGGCTGCCCCAGCAGCACGCGCGCGCGGTCCCACAAAGTGCTGCGCGACGCATAGAAGCGCGCGATCGTCGCGCTCGGCAGCCGGTAGAAGCGCTCGAGCGCCGTCCAGCGCGATGCGGGCGGCATGGCGTCGAACATCAACCGGTTCAGCAGCACGCCGAAGCGACGCTGAGGTCGCAGCTGCCCCGAGATCACGCGCAGCGCTTCCATCGTCTGGGCGCGCCCGCGCGCCCGCGCGACGGCGAGCGCGACGCGCACGGCGAGCGGCAGCGAATACCCCGTGACGGGGTGGAAGAACCCGCCGCGATAGCCGACGGCGATCGCCCCGGCTTCGTCCGGGTCTGGCGCGGGCGCCGCGCGCAGCGGCAGCGGCAGCACGCCGACCTCGCGGCGCAACACGCGTGACACGGTCGCCCCCTGCGCCTCGACATACGCCAGCACGCGACGCTCGATGGCGGCCACGTCGAGCAAGGAGCCTTCGCTGTACGTCGTGTCCTCGATCAACACGCGTCGCGACGAGAACGGCAACACGTAGGTGAACCGATAGCCGTCGAGCTGCGGCACCGTCGCGTCCATGAGCACGGGCTGCGTCCACGGCCCGTCGGTCAGCAGCTCGAGCTCGAGGCCCACGAACTTCTGGAAACCGGAGCGCGCCGAGCCCGCGTCGACCGCGGGGCCGCGCGCGTCGAGGACGACGTCACCGATCAACACGGCGCCGTCGTCGAGCCGCGCCTCGTGGAGACCGAGCGCCGTCACGTCGCGGCCGAGCAGCACCCTCACGCCAGCGCGCTCGAGCCGCGTCGACAGGACGTCGCGAAAGGTCTCCGCGGTGACGCACCCATAACCAGCCTCGAGCGCCCGCTCGAAGCCCGGGAACCGCACGCGCTGCGACGACCACCTCCGCGTCACGAGCGGCGCGAGCAGCGCGTGACCCGCGGCGTCGAGATCGGTCTCGTGAAACGACCACGTGTGGTTGCCGCCCAGCTGCGCGTCTCGCTCGACGAGCACGACCCCCGCGCCGCGCCCCGCCTCCGCGAGCGCGAGCGCGAGGAGGCCGCCGGCCAAACCGCCGCCCACGATGACGACGACGTGCCCCGCCCTCGCCTCTTCCGGACCACGAAGGTCTGCTGTCGCAAGCACCTGGATCGTCACTCCTGTCGTGACAACGCAGCGACGAAGGAATCGGTAACCGGCCGCGGCTCGTTTTCTTGAAAGCCGCGGGCTATCCTTGCGGCGTGGCCTCGCTGAAACACGCCCTCTTGGCGCTGCTCGTGACCAGCGGATGGGCGTCGGTCGCCGCCGCACAAACCTACGCGCCCCAGCCGAACGGTCTCCAAGAGGTCCCGCCCTATCCGCCCGATCAGGTCTACGGACCGATGACGGAGCAAGGCGTGCCCGTCGACGTCAATGTCAGTGGCGACTATGATCCCAATCTGGCGAACCCGCAGCCCGAATACGACGTGTCCGCCGACAACGGGGCGGCCGAGCGCTACGACGACGGCTACGATCCGCAGGCGTACGCGCAGTTCGACAGCAGCCTCTCGCCGTACGGCGCGTGGGTGGATGACCCGACGTACGGCCGCGTGTGGGTGCCGTCGAGCGCCGTCGTCGGCGGCGGCTTCACGCCGTACGCGAGCAACGGTCACTGGGCGATGACGGAGTACGGTTGGACCTGGGCGTCGGACTGGGACTGGGGCTGGGCGCCGTTCCATTTCGGCCGCTGGGCCGTGATGTCGGGCCTCGGGTGGGGCTGGGTGCCGGGGACACTGTGGGGACCGGCGTGGGTCTCCTGGCGCTCCGGCGGTGGCTACGTCGGGTGGGCCGCGCTCCCGCCGCGCGGCACCTCGATCGGTCGACCCGTGGGCGCGCAGTCGCCGTGGAGGTTCACGAGCAACGAGAACCTCGCCGCGCGCCAGCCCTATCTGACGTCGGCGACGCTGCCGGGCGGGTTCGCGCGCATGTCTGTCGTGTCGACCCAACGTCGACTTCCGGGCGCGGGAAGCACCGTCGTCATGAACGCGGGACCCACGAACCTCGGGCGCGCGCCCGAGCGGCTGGCGTCAGTCGCGCCTGGCGCCCTGCCCCGCGTCGCCATAGAAGGCCGCGTCGGCACGCCAGTCTCCTTCCGTCCGTGGGTTCAGTCGCGGAACCGGTCTCGGCCGACGCAATATCGCGCGCCCAGCTTCGAGCGATCTCGCGCGAGCGGCGGCGCCCAACCCTACCGAACCGCGCCGCAACAGCGGCCCGCGTTCACCCCGGCGGGGCGCGGCGGCGCGCAGCGCCGATAGACGCGCCCGCCTCCGCATGGACGCCACGCTGCGCGCGAACGCCGAGTCGCTTCGCGCGCTCGTCGCGAGCAGTCAGGTGTCGCCCGTCGCGTTCCGCGCGGCCGTCGAGCGCGTTCCGCTCGGCGAGCGCGACGCCTGGTTGGATTGCGTCTTCGGTCTCGATGCCCTCCCCGACGACGGACCCGAGCTTCCCCAAGGATGCGTTCCCTATCTCCCCTCCTCCGTCGACGTTCTGCTCCGCGTCGTCGACCGTGCGCGCGTGCGGGCCGACGACGTCTTCGTCGACATCGGCGCGGGCCTGGGCCGCGCGGCCGCGCTCGTGCACCTCGCGACGGGAGCCGCAGCGCGCGGCGTCGAGGTTCAGCCGGCGCTCGTGCGCGCGGCGCGCGCGCTGTCGGCGCGGCTGAACCTGCCGCGCCTGTCGTTCGTCGAGGGCGACGCCCGGGCGCGCGGCGACACATGGGTCAACGGGTCCGTCTTCTTCCTGTACTGCCCCTTCAGCGGCGAGCGGCTCGCGCGCGTTTTGACCGACCTCGAGCGTGTCGCGCGCGCGCGGCCGATTCGCGTCTGTTGTGTCGACGTGCCCCTGCCGCCGTCCACCTGGCTGACGCTCGCGTCACCTCCCTCCCGTGATCTGGCGATCTACCGCAGCGCGCGCGAGTAACGCCGTCACCGTCAGGCCACTACGAAAAGCGCGCATGGGCCGTCGTCGCGCGGGCGTCACGTGGCACGACGCTTGCTCGCCTTCGAGGCGATGATCGACGTGGGTCAAACGGTAGGGAACTACAACGTCACCGCGAAGCTCGGCGAGGGCGGGATGGGCGTCGTGTTTCTCGCGGAGCATCCCGTGATCGGGAGCAAGGTCGCCCTGAAGGCCATCCACCCGCACTTCGCGCGCAACGCGGACGTCGTCTCCCGCTTCGTGACGGAGGCGCGCGCCGTCAATCAGATCGGCCACGACCACATCGTCAACATCACCGACTTCGGCCACACGCCCGAAGGCGACTTCTACTTCCTCATGGAATACCTGCAGGGACAGATGCTGTCGGACTGGATCAACCACCACGGCGCGTTCCCGCCGGCGCGGGCGCTCAACATCGCGGCGCAGATCGCCGACGCGCTGCAGGCGTCGCACGACCAGGGCGTCATCCACCGCGATCTGAAGCCGGACAACATCTTCCTCATCACGCGCGACACGACGACGGACTTCGTGAAGGTGCTCGACTTCGGCCTCGCAAAGCTCACGCACGCCAACGTTTCGACGCCGACGCATCACACGGGCGCCGGCACCGTCATGGGTACGCCGTACTACATGGCGCCCGAGCAGTGCGAGGGAAAGGCCGAGGTCGACCACCGCGCGGACATCTACGGCCTCGGCGTCATCCTGTTCGAGATGCTCACGGGCCGCGTTCCCTTCGGCGGCTCGGGCTACGGAGAGGTCATCATCAAGCACGTCACTGTTCGACCGCCGTCGGCGCGCAGCCTCGTCCCGGACCTGCCGCTCGCGCTCGACGTCATCCTGAGCCGCGCCCTGTCGAAGGATCCCGCCGCGCGCTTCCAGAGCATGTCGGAGTTTCGCGAGGCGCTGCTCGACCCCGGCGCTTATGCGGGCGCGACGCCCCATGCGATCGACGAAGACCATTCGGGGCGCCTGCGCGCCGCGCTGCCGACGGCGCGCACCGAGATGAAGCTCGCGACGCCGAGCTCTCCGAAGACGAAGCTCGAACGCCTGCCGCCAGCGTCGGCCGCGGCCGTCCCGAAGTTGGCAGAGTTGGCCACGCCATCCTCGCCGTCACCCTCGCCTTCACCCTCGCCTTCACCCTCGCCGTCACCCTCGCCTTCTTCCACCTTCCGCCACACGGCGGGCGAGCTGTCGGATGACTTCGACATGACACCCAAGCGAAATCGCGGGGGGCTCGTGTTTCTCGGCATCGCCGCCCTCGCTGGGATCGCCGTCGTGGGTCTGCGCGGCCATGGCGCGGGCGCCGAGCTCGTCGCCACGGCGCGAGCCGCGGTCCGGCCCTCCACCGTTCGCGTGAACTTCAGCTCGGATCCCGACGGCGCGACGATCGCGCGCGGCGACGGCACCGTGCTGGGCGTCACGCCGTTGTCGGTCGACGTGCCGTACAGCGACTCGGCCGTCGAGTTCCGCGTCAGCAAGGACGGCTATGTGACGAAGGTGTCCTCGGTCGTCCCGAATCTTCCGCTCCCTTTGTTCGCGCTCCTCGAGA